>NZ_JPGU01000062.1:2168-15082 GCF_000732115.1 Frankia sp. CeD | reverse complement strand
GCTGGTGGGGTATGTGGTGCCGGTTGACGGTGTGAATGGTGAGGGTCTGGCCGGTTCTTTGCGGGATTTCTGTCGGGGGCGATTGCCTGAGTACATGGTGCCGTCTGGCTGGGTGGCGTTGGAGCGGTTGCCGTTGACGCCGAACGGCAAGGTGGATCGCGGGGCGTTGCCGGATGCGGGGGCGGCGCGAGGTGTGGTGGCGCGGTTTGTGGCGCCGGCCTCGGTCGTTCAGCGTCGCGTGGCGCTGGTGTGGGAGGAGCTGCTCGGTGTCGAGCGGGTGGGGTTGCGAGACAACTTCTTTGATCTGGGTGGTCATTCCCTGCTGGTAGCCCGCATGGTCGACGAGCTCCACGCGCTCTTTGGGATTGACGTCCCGATTCGCGACGTGTTCCTGGACTCGACGGTGGAGGCAGTCGCGGCGAGCGTCGAGCGCGGCCTGGGCACGGCGGTGGCGAGCGAGGCGGTTATGAGCATGCAGGACAGCCTGCTGGACGACCTGGCACGGCTGCCCGTAGGCGAATTCGAAGCGATGCTGGTCGACCCGTCGTTGACGGCGCCAGCGAGAGGAGCAGACGAATGACGATCGAGGACCCGTCAGCTCGGGAAGCCGTACGCCGAGCGCTGGCCGAACGCCTCTCGCTAGATGGCGGTACGGCTTCTGGACTGCTCGCCGACCAACAGCGGACCTGGATGCTGCACGAACTCGACCGCCAGGCGCCCGGCATGGTGCTGGGGGTCTATCGGCTGGCCGGGGCGCTGGACCTGGCGGCGTTGCAGCAGGCGTTGGCCGAGGTCAGTGCTCACTACGACCTGCTGCGCAGCACGTTCGCAGAGTTCGGTGGCCGCCCAGTGCGGGTCGTCGGCGGTTATTCCGAGATCCCCCTGGTCGTCGTCGAGCTGGCGGGCGAGGACGAGGCGCGGCGCAAGGCGCGCTTCGACGCGGTCTGCGCCGCGGAGCTTACCCAGTCGGTCGACGTCACGCGCGGGCCGCTCGGTAGGCTCACCCTGGGCAGGCTGGACGAGACCACCCACCTCCTTGCCATCGCGCTGCACCAGACGATCGCGGATGAGTGGGCACCCGACCTCTTGTGCCGGGCTCTGTTCGACGGGTACCGTGCTCTCCTCGCTGGCGAGGACGCGCAGCTTCCCGCCGACGACTTCGCGGTCGCCGTCGAGGCCGAGCAGACCTGGCTGGCGGGCCGCGAGGCCGAGCGATCGCTGGACTTCTGGACGCGCGTGCTCGACGGTGTACCGGCGCTTCGGCTGCCGGCGGACCGCGCCCGGCCTAAGCTGAAGACGCACCGCTGTGGAACCCTGCACCAGGAGCTGCCACGCGAGCTGGTCGACGCCCTCGTCGCGCTGGCCCACCGGTACGGCACCGACGTCGACACGGTGATCCTCGCGGGCTTCCAGGCCCTGCTCGGTCGATACGCCCAGCAGGATGACGTCACGATCGGCGTCCGCATGCCCGGCCCGGCCGGTGCCTTCGGCCCCCGAGCCGGCACCGCGGTGATGCGCACGCTGCTGTTTGCGGAGCTGACCGGCGGCCAACTGGTCGACGGTGTGCGGGAGATCCGGGCGGACGTGGCGCCGCACACCAGGATCCCGTTCAGCCGGGTCGTGGACACGGTGAACCCGGTCCGGGACCTCAGCCGAACACCGTTGTTCCAGGTGCTCTTCACGGCGCGTGAGGCCATTGAGCCGATGACGGTGCCCGGGCTCACCATTAGCCCGGTGCCGTCGGCGGCCGACACCAGCCCTTTCGACCTCGCCTTGACCACCGTCGGCGGCCCGACCGGCCGCTCCCTCCGGCTCACCTACAACGAGGACCTGTTTGACGGCTCGACCGCTGAGCGCCTGCTGGTTCATCTGCGGACGCTGCTTCGCAGGATTGCGCGACGGCCGGAGGCGCCGCTCGCCACAGTGTCGCTCACGGACGACGCGGAAGCGGCGCTGATCACCTCGACCTGGAACGCTACGGACCACGACTATCCGAGAAACCGGTCCCTCGCGGAGCTGGTGGCCGAGCAGGCCTCGCGGACGCCGCGGTCGGTGGCGGTCAGCGACCAGGAGGAGGAGCTGCGCTACCAGGACCTAGACGAGCGGGCGAACCAGCTCGCGCACTATCTGCTGACGCTCGGGGTCACCGCGGAGACCGTGGTCGCGCTCTGCCTGCGCAGGTCCGCGCAGATGGTCGTTGCCATGCTCGGTGTCCTCAAGGCCGGCGCGGCCTACGTGCCGCTGGACCCGCAGTACCCGGCGGAGCGTCTCGGCTACCTGCTCGCCGACAGCGACACCCGGGTGCTGCTCACCGAGACCGCTCTGGTGGACCGGCTACCGTCGCATCAGGCGCACACCGTCCTCCTGGACGCGACGTGGGGCGACATTATCGACCAGCCGCGCACGCGCCCCGAGGTCGGCGTCAGCGGCGGGNCGCTGGCTTACCTCATCTACACCTCGGGATCCTCGGGGCTGCCCAAGGGCGTACTGGTGACGCACAGGGGAATTGTCAACAACCTCACCTGGCGTCAGCGCACCTGGCCGCTGCGGCCCGGCGAGCGTGTCCTGCAGAACCACCCGTTCAGCTTCGACCCCTCGGTGTGGGCGACCTTCTGGCCGCTGATCGTCGGCGCTGAATGCGTGATCAGTCCCCCCGCGCAGCAGTTCGACGCGCGCGCACTCGTCCGGCTGATCCACGAGCGGCAGATCGTGCTCTACGGCGCGGTGCCCTCGGCCAATGCGGTGCTGATGCAGGAACCGGAGATGGGGGAGTGCACCTCGCTGCGCCATCTGCTGTCGGGCGCGGAGCCGCTCACAGGCGGGCTCCAGCAGGCGGTGTTCCAACGCCTCAGTGCGTCGGTCGCCAACCTCTACGGTCCCACCGAGACCACCATCGACGCGACCTACTGGGAATGCCCCCGGACCACGGACCCGCAGGCGGCGCCGATTGGTCGGCCCGTCGACAACCTCCGGGTATACCTGCTCGACCTGGACGGTCAGCTGGTGCCACCGGGCGTGCCGGGGGAGATCTGTGTGGCCGGCGTCGGTCTGGCCCGTGGCTACCACCGCCGGCCGGGCCTGACCGCAGACCGGTTCCTGCCTGACGTCTTTTCTTCCAAGCCTGGAGGGCGGCTCTACCGCACCGGTGATATGGGCCGATGGCGCACGGACGGCGCGATCGAGTTCCTGGGCCGGACCGACCAGCAGGTCAAGGTGCGAGGATTCCGGGTGGAGCTTGCCGAGATCGAGTCGGTGGTCAGCATGTCGAGCCAGGTGCGCGAGGCGGCGGTCGTCGCGCGCCCGGATGGACAGAACGGCAGCCGGCTCGTCGCGTATGTCGTGCCCGAGCCGCGGGGCGGCGCGCCGACCCCGGCGAGCCTGGCCGCGTTCGTGGGCGACATGCTGCCTTCATACATGGTGCCTTCGGTCTGGGTCCAGCTCGACGCGCTGCCGTTGACAGTCAACGGGAAGGTCGACCGTCGGGCGTTTCCCGAGCCCCCCGCGGCGCCTGAGCCGACCGGCGCCCGCACAGCCCCGCGCACCCCGCTCGAGATGGACGTCGCGCGGGCGTTCGCCGCCGTGCTCGGCGTCGAGGAGATCGGTCTTGACGATGACTTCTTCGAGATCGGCGGAACCTCGATCATGGTGGCTCGGCTGGCCTCCCGGCTGTTGGCCCAATACCAGCTGCAGATTCCGGTCCACCAGTTCTTTCGGGTGCCGACCGTGGCTGGTGTCTCCTCGGTCATCGAGGTCTACAACCGCTTCGGAGTGGAAGGAGTCATGTCCCAGCAGCATGCCACTCGGCTCGACGAGGACGCGCTGCTCAGCGACGACGTCGACGCCGCCGGCCTGCCCGCCGGCCGCCACCACGACCCTCGGGTGGTGCTGTTGACCGGCGCGACCGGCTACCTCGGGGCCTTCCTCCTAGAGCAGCTGCTGCGTCAGACCGAGGCAGACGTGCTCTGCCTGGTTCGGGCGCCGGACGGTAAGGCCGCGTTCCGCCGGATCGAGGAATCGATGCGGCAGTACCTCATCTGGGACGAGGAGTTCCGCGGCCGGATCCAGGCTCTCCCCGGGGACCTGGCGCTGCCTCGGCTCGGCCTGGACGAGGCCCGCTGGGCGGACCTGGCCCGGCAGGTCGACGTCATCCTCCACAACGGCGCGCTGGTCAACTTCGTCTATCCATACTCGGCGCTGCGCGGCCCCAACGTCCGCGGTACCCACGAGGTGCTGCGGCTGGCCTGCACCACGCAGGTGAAGGCGGTGCACTACGTATCGACCATCGACGTCCTGCTCGCCACCCACACGCCCCGTCCGTTCGTCGAGGACGAGGCGCCGCTGCTGAGCCCGGTGGAGGTGCCGGGCGGCTACACGGGCAGCAAGTGGGTGGCGGAGAAGTCGATATACCTGGCCCAGGAACGAGGAGTCCCGGTCAGCATCTACCGGCCGGGGCTGATCATGTCGCACAGCCGCACCGGCGCCACGCAGACTAGCGACTATCTGCTGGTGGCGCTGCGGGGCTACCTGCCGATGCGTATCCTGCCGGACTACCCGCGAATCTTCGACACGGTCCCGGTCGACTACGTAGCCGAGGCGATCGTTCGGATCTCTCGGAATCCTGCCGCGATCGGTCGCTTCTTCCATCTGTTCAACCCGGCGCCCGTCTCGATCCGGCGGTTCTGCGAGTGGATCAAGTCGTATGGCTACGACTTCGACATCGTGCCGTTTGAAGAGGCGCGCCGGCGGGCGATGGAGGTGGGCCTGGACCACTCCCTGTATCCGCTGGTGCCGCTGATCCGTGATGCTGAGGCCGCGCCGCAGCCGTCGCTGGATCCCGCTTTCATAGGCGAGCTCAGACCCGATGAGGAGTGCCGCAACGTGCTCGACGCACTTGCCGGCACTGGGGTCACGTGCCCTCCGATGACGGAGGAGATGGCGCATCGCTGCCTCGACTACCTGGTCGACGTCGACTTCCTGCCGGCCGGCCGGTCGCTCAGGGCCGAGGGCGCGGCGAGCCGCTGATGACCGCCGAACCGGTCTTTCGGCTGCTGCGTCCCGAGCACCTCCCCAGCCCGGCCGCGACGCGTGAGTTGATGCTGGCCGCCGTGCCCGATGTGAGCGCCACGCTCGCGGCCACGCTCCAGGAGAGCGAAGGGACGGTGCTCGCCGCCGTGCGCGAGGCGCTCGCCCTGGTGCCGCTGCCCGCCGGCACCGTCGAAGGCGGCCCGGACGCCGCCGAGTCCACCGGCAACCGCGACAACGACGGTGCATTCGCCATCGTTCGGGTCGACGGTGACCGCCACCGGCTGCTGGTGCACACAGTGCTCACGGGTTATGAGGTGCTGCTGGACGACGTGCTACGCAGCGGCAGCGGCCTCGACGCCGCTCAATGGACCCGGCTACGGGAGGGCTTCGCAGCCCTGCTGGCGCATCTCACGGGCTTCGATGCGACAGTCTTGGGTGGCCACCGGCCAGTCCCGTTGCGGGCCGGCGCCGGCTCATCGGATGCGCTACGGCGCTGGATTCGCGGCCACCGCATCTTCATGGTTTACATTCAGGGCCTGATCGTCGCCGTGGACGAACTGGCCGATGCTGTGAAGCGGGCCGCGGCGGACCAGGCCATGACCGCGCTGGAACTCGCAGTCACGCTGATGCTTGCCTCGGAGTCAGCGCTGCGGTTCGCCGGAGACTTCNCCCCCGAGGAGTACGAAAACCTGGTGCGGCCGACGCTGACACCGCCGGTCGCTCCGGCCGGGTTGAGTGGTCTTCACTGGCGTGACCACGAGTACCTGATCCGACGCCTTGCCGAGTCTGGGCGGCTGCTGGCCGGGCTGGACCCCGCTCTCGTCCCGCTGCGGGCCAGGTTCAGGGAGGCGTACGCGGCCACTTATGACGCGCATCGCTTCGTCTGCGCGCGGTTTGTCGGCGACGAGGCTGGCAGCCTCCTGATGACGCCGAAGTCCAAGCAGTCGGCGGTGGGCGTACTCGCGCATTACAAGCGCGTGCGTCTGCAGCAGGTCCCTGAGTGAGCGCGCCGCGTTCCCGCTGGAGGTAGAAATGTTGACCCAGATCGAGCTTTCCGACGACCTTCAGACATACGTTCGCGGCGTTTCGCTGCGCGATACTCTGCTCTTGCGTGANCTGCGCGAGGAGACGGCCCACCTGCCGCTGGCGAGCATGCAGGTCTCGGCGGAGCAGGGCCAGTTCTTGGCGACGCTGGTCCGCGCGCTCGGCGCGCGCCGCACGCTGGAGGTGGGCGTCTTCACTGGGTACAGCCTGCTGAGCACCACCCTGGCACTCCCGGCGGACGGGCGCGTGGTGGCCTGCGACAGCAGCCGGGTGTGGACCACCATTGCCATGAAGTACCTCGCGCGGGCGGACGTGAGCGACAAGGTCGATCTGCGGATCGGGGACGCGCGGGAATCCCTGCAGCAACTGCTGGCGGACGGACAGGCCGGCACGTTCGACTTCGCCTTCGTCGACGCCGACAAGGTCTCCTACCAGGCCTATTACGAAGCGGCGCTGGAGCTGCTGCGCCCGGGCGGGACCGTGGCCTTCGACAATGTGCTGTGGTCTGGCCTGGTCGTGGCCGAGCATCCTGCCGACCCAGACGCCGTCGCGCTGCGCGCGTTCAACGAGAGCCTCCATTTTGACGAGCGCATTGACCTGAGCCTGCTTCCGTACGGCGATGGGCTGACGATCGCTGTCAAGCGCTGACGATCTGCTTTCCGCAACGACATCAGGGCGACAAAGGAGGACCGATGTCAGGTTTCCTGTCCGACGACGAGACCTACCCGTGCCGGGTGGTCGTCAACGACGAGGAGCAGTATTCACTCTGGCCGCTTGACCGCGACGTACCGGACGGCTGGCGGGATGGCGGCTTCCAGGGACCGCGGCGCGACTGCCTAGCGTACATCGACGAGACCTGGGTGGATATGCGGCCAAAGTCGGTGCGCACCAGCTGAGCAGTTCAGCTGACGGCGCCGTAGGTCTGGACACGGGCCTCCGGCGCCGTCTTGCGTATGTGGGACTCGCCCGGCGGCGCCCTCAACTCCCCGACTCGAGCGGGCGCCGCGGCGTGCCGTTGGCCGACTGCCGGGTGCCGCCGCGCCGGGGGCTGGACGGCAGCAGCGTGGGCGGCACGTCGACGCTGAGGCCGTTGATGGCGCAGCGGTACGCGTGAATGGCGCCCTCGGTGTCGCCGAGCTGGGTCAGGACCTCGCCCAGCTGCGACCAGAGCTGCGAGGTCTGTGACCCCGTCGGCTGCGCCTGCAGGTCCATGTGGACCGACACGCAGTCGGCGCGCGCGCCGTCGAGATCGCCGAGCAGGGACAGCGCGGTCGCCCGCAGCAGACGGGCGCGAGTCCGTTCGACGGGCGGCGTGGCGGTATGGGCCAGAGCCTCGTCCGCGAGGGTCCGCGCATCCTGCCACCGATCGAGCATGATCAGCGCCCGGATCAAGTCGCTGCGGCAGTGCATGGCCTCGGCGACCGTTCCCGCGGCGTCCAGGTCGGTCACCGCCAGTTCCAGCATCTCCCGGGCCTTCTCCGGATCGGGCGGAGTTTGGCGCAGCAACAGGCCACCGTAGACCGCACGCAGCATGCCGAGGGTATGTCCGTAGTCGTGGGCGTCGGCGTCGGTGATCCAGCCGGCGAGCTCGAGCGAGAGCCCGATCCGCCCGGTCTCGTAGGCAGCCATCCCCGCGCGCCAGTACGTGTCGGCGAGGGCGCGGTGGTCCGCGATCGCGGGAACGATCTCCAATGCCTCGGCGATGGGCCGCTGCGCGCTGGCGTAGTCGCCGCGTTTGCACAGCACAGAAGCGAGCACCGCGCGGACTTCCACTGCCACGTCGGAGACGGCCAGCCCGACCTCGCTGATCTGCCGCAGCGCGTGGTCGGCGGCGATCAGTGCACCATCTGCGTCGCCGCAGCGTGCCAGCGACCGCACCAGCCCCAGCGCTACGCCGAGTTGGTGCGGGTAAGAAAGATCCGCATCGGCGGGCCGGCACCGCTGGTAACGCTCGGCGGCCTCCGCCGGGCGCCCGGCGAGCTCGGCCGCCCGGGCGAGCCCGAACTCGACCTCCTGGCTCACCTCGTGATTATCCTGGTGCTCCACGCGCACGCGCCGGTACCAGGACTCGGCCTCACTGATCGCGTCCACCAGCAGCGCCGCGCGGGCCAGCTTCATCTGGACGGCGGCAGACCTGAGAGACGTGTCCTCGGTCGGAATCCGCAGATCGTCCGGGCTGCAGCCGAGTTGCTCGCTCAGGTGGTGGATCACGCGGTCGGTCGGCACGCGGCGGCCGGCTTCCAGCAGCGAGATGTAACTGGCCGAGATGTTGTCGCCGACGAGGTCGAGCTGGCGCAGACCACGCTCGCTGCGCAGCTGCCGTAGGCGTGCNCCGAACGACTGCACCTGGGCGCTCTCATTGGGCCGTCGCACCGTATTACTCACGCGATTACGCCACTCTGTGAGGCATGTTGAGAGGTCTGTCACTCAACTAGGACTGGTGTGTGGTGTCCCACGAAACAGAGTTTACCCAGCGCCCAGCGGATCCCCACGGAGGGAGCCAACGGCCCCCTTACATCTGCTCCCCCGTGGCCCCAGGCCACACGGCAACCGCACGGCACGGCGAAGATCCTCTTTCGATCGCCCTCGGAGCTCTTGGAGTCGCCCGACATCCGTTGGCCGCCAGTTCCAGCTGGTTGGCGCCGGCGTCGGAACCAGGCTGTCGCAGTCGGTCCGCCGCCTCGACTGCGGCGGCCTCACAGACCGTACGTCCGTCCACCACCGGCTGCTGTCATGCGCCGGGCGTCCGACATGCGCAGGTTCGGTCACGCCAGGGGCACGGGGTGCCCAAAGGCGCGGGCCGGCCGTGGCGACTGACGTCAACGTCGCCGCGGCTGACCGATACGGGCGGTAGCAGGCCGGGAGGCGATCCCAGTACGGAGGGGCAGCGGCGTGGCAGTCAGACTCTCGCCCCTAGTCGCCGCGGACCGCCCACGAGCCGAGTTGCCACAAGCGGAATTACAAAGCTTGTCATCCGATCTGTCATGACATATAGTAAATACTTGACAACTGAGCCTCGGTTCTGGGAGGGTACGTGGGTACCGCGATCTCAACGCCTCGAATGCCGGGTCCGCCGCAGCTCCCGCTGCTTAGTTGGCAGTTGCGCGCATTGCGAATGCTCGCGGATCCGCTCGCCTTCTTTGCGGCCATGCACAGGCGCTATGGAGCGATCAGCACCAGCACGCCCCGGCACCCCACACATGTTTTCGTCTTCGGGCCGGAGTACCAGCGCGAGTTGTTCGGTAATCCGCAGACCTTTATCGCGGACGCTTTTCGGGAGCTCAGGATGCCGCCCCGCTCGGCAATGGCGCGGCTGACTCGGGGGCTGCTCAAGCTGAACGGCGAACCGCACCGCAGGCACCGGACCCTGATGCAGCCGGCGTTCCACTCGCGTGCTGTGGCCCGGCACCACCGCGCCATCGTCGAGGTGACCGTGGAGGAACTCGCCCGCTTCCGGCCGGGTGAGGTACGGCGGATCGACCGGGATCTGTCCCGGCTTATGCTCAGGCTGGGAATGCGGACGCTGTTCGACCTCTCCGCCACGGAGGACGTGGACCGGATCAACGGTCTGATCGAGCGACTGCTAGCGTCGGCGACGAGGCCCATGACGCTGCTGTTCCCCTTGGACCTGCCGGGCACGTCCTACCGGCGCACACTGCGTGCGGCCGAGCACCTGGATGACGCGCTACGCGAAATCATCAGGACTAAGCGGGAGAACCCTGGCGACGACATCATCTCAATGCTCATTGCTGCTCGGGATGATCACGGCCAGGGCCTCACCGAGGACGAGCTGGTGGGCGAGGGATACACCTCATTCTGCCATGACAGCATCGCCTCGTCGTTGACGTGGACGCTGCTGATGCTCGATCAGCATCCGCGCGTCCGCAATGACCTGCAGGACGAGCTGGACGCGGTGCTGCACGGCACGGCGCCGGAACCCGATGATCTCGACAGGCTGCCGTTGCTCGATCGAGTGATTAAAGAGAGCCTGCGGCTCTTCCCACCTGCATCAATGGGCCTGCGCTACGCGGCTGAGGACTGCCACCTGGGNTCCTACGGTATACCCGAGGGGACGACGCTCTTCTTCAGCCCCTATGTGACGCATCGGCTTCCGGAAGTGTTCTTCGAACCGCTCAGCTTCCGCCCCGACCGGTGGGAGACCGCGAAGCCGGACTCGTACGGGTATCTGCCTTTTGGCGCCGGGCCGCACAGCTGCCTGGGGCGTTCCTTTGCGCTCTTGGAAATGAAGATCGTGCTTAGCATCATCCTGCAGCGTTACCGACTTTCCATTGTGGACGGCACAAGGGTCAACCACAAAATAAAAATTTCGCTCGTTCCCGACGACGGGCTACCCGTCACCGTTTCCAGGGCGGGTCGAGACAATCATCGGGCTGTCCTGAGCGGGACGGTTCGTGGGTCGGTCGAGTTGGCGTGAACGGGCGCCCAGTGAAGGACTCAGGATTCGTTGCGGCGTTCAACGCGTCCGCCGAGACTTATGACAAACGCCATGGGGCGACCTGCGGCCTCGCCCACCAGCTGGCCGTCGCCGCAGTCACCGAGCGTGTCATGAAGCCGGCGGCTGTCGTGGACGTCGGGTGCGGCACTGGGGCGCTGCTCGGCAGCGTATCGCGCTCATGGCCGCAGGCGCGGCTGGTGGGCGTCGATCCGGCGCAACGGATGATCGAGGTTGCCCGCCGGCGGCTGCCGCAGGCCGACCTGTGGGTCGCGACGGCGGAACGGCTGCCGCTGGCCGACGGCAGTGTCGATCTGGTGGTGAGCACGACCGCCTTCAACCACTGGGCGGACCACGAACAGGCGCTGCGCGAGGCCGGACGCGTCCTGTCGCCCGATGGTCTGATTGTCGTAGTCGAGCATGCGCCCCCCGGCCACCTGATCGGCCTGTTGCTGCGATTGAACGGCCGGATGGTCCGGCATCACTCCGAGTCGGACATCGCCGACCTTACCTGGGCCTCGGGTCTGCGTCCGCTCAGCATCACGGCCGAGCCGGACGGCTTCGTGCGGCTAGTTGCCCGACCGGACCGCACCCCGCGGCGGAAGGAAGCATCGTGACGGTTCTCATCGTCGGCGCGGGACCTGCCGGGCTTACACTGGCGGCCGAACTCGGCCTCGCCGGCCTCCCCTGCCGGATCCTAGAACAGCGCTCCGATCGTTATCCGCATTCCCGGGCTTTCGCGCTGACCCCGCGGTGTCTGGAGATCCTCGACATGCGCGGGGAGGTGGACGAGTTCCTTTCCCGGGGGCTCAGGTCTCACATTATCTCACTCGGCTCAAAGAACCGCGGCATCGACATGACCAGGTATATCGACGGGCCGCACCCGTACATGCTGATTCTTCCGCAGGTGAACACGGAAGAGGCCCTGGAGACCTGGGCCCTCAAACGTGGCACGATCATCGAGCGCAACACGGAGGTGATCGGGATCGAACCGGACGCCGATGGGGTGAGCGTCCGGGTCCGGGGTGCCCAGGGAGAGCATACCGAGCGGGCAGACTATCTGGTCGGCTGCGACGGCTCGAAGAGCACCGTGCGCCGTCTGCTCGGTTTGGACTTTCCCGGCACGCCGTCCCAGTTCTCCGCCATCATCGCCGACGTCAAGCTGCGGCACATTCCTGACGAGCAGGTGTTCGCCCGTCACACCGAGCGGGGAATGGTGGCGGTGATGCCGTTCCCCGACGGTCATTTCCGGCTGATGATCCAGGACCACCTGCGCATGCAGGTGCCTGTCTCGGAGCCGGTGACCCTGGACGAGATCCGCCGCAGCGCGGTCGAGATCCTCGGTGTGGACCTGGGTATCCATAGCCCTCGCTGGCTCAACCGTTTCCGAAGCGAGCAGCGTCTCGTGGAGCGATACCGTGTGGGGCGCGTGCTACTCGCCGGCGACGCGGCGCACGTTCACACGCCGGCAGGTGGACAGGGGCTCAACCTCGGCATCCAGGACGCGGTCAACCTGGGCTGGAAGCTCGCCGCGACCGTCCAGGGCTGGGCCCCACCCGGTCTTCTGGACACTTACGATGCCGAACTGCGGCCGCTGGCTGCCAAGATTCTCAGGCAGACCGAGAATGTCTTCAGGTTCAACACTGCGCGCGGGCCGCTGCTGCGTGCTGCCCGGTGGGCGGTCAAGCAGCTTCTCTACCTCCCCTACCTTCAGCGTGGCGTGGTCACCGAGATGGCCGGCACCCATATGCGCTACGGCAAGGGCGCCCACCCGCTGATCGGCCGCCGTCTCCCTCAGACGGACCTCACCGAGGCGACGGGTGAGCGCACCTCGGTTTTCAGTCTGCTGGCCGCGGGCAAGCCGGTCTTCCTGGACCGCTCCCTGGACGGCCAGTGGGCGAGCAGCGCCGCAGCGTTCTGGCCGGACCACCTGTGCAGTGTGCATGTCCGCTCTGCCGGACGGCTGCCTGCGGCCGTACTTATACGCCCGGACGGTCACGTCGGCTGGGCGTCCGACGCCCCCGACGCGCCGGGCCTGCGGGCGGGGCTTGNNCGCTGGCTCGGCGAACCATCGGTATGAACGCCAGCACCGACTGGAAGGGCACACGATGACGAACATTGCGGAACGAACCTTTACGCGGGTCATTACCACGTTGAACGTGCGGATCTACCGCGCCTCCAGAGGGCGGGTGTGGAAGAGCATGATGGGCAGGCCGCTACTCCTTCTGACCGTCGCGGGACGCAAGTCGGGCCGTCTTCGCACGAAACCAGTTGTCTACTTCATCAACAATGGAGACTNCGTAGTGAGTGGCTCCCTCGGCGGGGCGCCCGCGGAACCCCTGTGGTTCCGTAATCTGCGGGCGGCGAAAACGGCCACCGTCGAGATCGGCGG
>NZ_JPGU01000062.1:0-2163 GCF_000732115.1 Frankia sp. CeD | reverse complement strand
GTNTNNNNGNNNNCATCACAATCGCGGACGAGGAAGACCGCCACGCACTCTGGGGTCAGGCGACCCAGCTGGCCGAGTTTTACGGAAATTACCAGGCTCGGACCGAGCGGTTGATTCCAATGGCCCGGTTGACTCCCCGTATCAGCAGGCTCTGACCTACATTTCTCAGTACAATAGCCGCGGCTGGAACCGCCCTTAGCCGAGGTCCGCAGCACCCGGCTGGACGTCATGACGGTCAGTGGCCGCATGACGGTGGGCGAGCTGCTCGAGGGTTTCCTCGCGGCGCCGCACCACTGGCGGCCCGCGACCCTGGCCTCGCACCGGAATGTGATCCACCACCTCCTGGCCGACCGGCTCACGCGTCGACGGCTGGCCGCCCTCGCAGCCGGGTATGTCCGTGTGACGATCCGGCGCTGGCGGCAGGAGGGTCTGTCGGTGCCGACGATGTCCGCCCGCTGGCTGATTCTGCGCTCCGGCCGTCACGGTGACGCCGCGGACGGCGGAGCTGCCTGGTCCGTTGCCGCTACGACCGTCCGGCGCGGCCGCGGCTGTTGCCGCTTCGGGGTTCATCGAGGACCCCGCATGACCGTGGTCGGCTGCCAGGCGCTGGCTGATCGCTCGGGTGGGGCTGTCCGCTCCGCCCTGCCCGCTGCCACACCGGTTGCCACAC
Source organism: Frankia sp. CeD (assembly GCF_000732115.1). NCBI lineage: Bacteria > Bacillati > Actinomycetota > Actinomycetes > Frankiales > Frankiaceae > Frankia > Frankia sp. CeD. Next base: position 1,493 of record NZ_JPGU01000062.1, on the reverse strand, counting down.
AGGGGTGCGGCGAAGGCGCGACGGGGGTGTCGCTGGCCCTCTCGGAGGCGGCGGATGTGTGGCAGTGCGTGTGGCAACGCGGGCCGCCAGAGGGGTACTCCAGCGACCGAAAGTGGACGTCAGAGCACGTGTACGGACGTTCCTGGACGGTATGGACCGGCCTGAGAAGCGGGGGGTCAGACCGATAGCCGTGGTGCGGTGCTGGCGCAGGTCAGCCGGCCTGTCCGCGCCAGCGTTCCTGCCCAGACTCCGCCCTGGAGGTTCGTATTTCCCCATCATCGGCGGCCCGGCGCGGTCCGGACCCGGTGCGTTTGCTGGGCTCGCTGACAGCCCGTGATCTGTATCTGCTGGATGTTCTTGAGGCCCATCGTGTCCTGACNGCCGAGCAGGTCGCCGACTTGCTGTTCCCAAGTCTCGACCGCGCCCAACGTCGACTTCTGCAACTGACGCAGCGCGGCGTGCTCGCGAGATTCAGGGCCTGCGTACGGCCCGGTTCACAGCCCTGGCGCTACACGCTGGGCTATCCGGCGGTGGTGCTGCTGGCCGCCGCCCGCGCCGAACGGCCACCGACCCGCGCCGCGCACGATCTGTCCATAGCGCGTCTCGCGCGCAGCCGCCAGCTTGATCATCTCCTCGGCGTCAACGGGCTGTTCACCGCCTTGACGGCCGACGCAGCGCCCCGGCCCGGGGCCCGGCTGCTGAGCTGGTACTCCGAGCCTACGACCCACACGCTTCTGCCCCAAGCCGACAGGTTCCGGATCGTCGGGGTCCACCCCGACGCCTACGGCCGCTGGGCCGAGTCGTCCCACGCGGTGAGTTTCCTGCTCGAACACGATNCCGGCACCGAACCGCTGGGCCGGCTGCTCGACAAGCTCACCGCCTACGACNCCCACCGCCATTTCGGCATGAGCGTACTGCTGCACCTGCCCAGCACCGCCCGCGAGACCAACCTGCACCACAAAGCAGCACAGCCCCGGGGCTATCCGGTCGCGACCACCGCCGCCGACCTCATCGCCGCAGGCGGGCACAGCCCCGCCGGTCCCGTATGGCTTCCCCTGGGCTCGACCGGCCGCCGCCGCCTCCTCGACCTCGCCCACCCCGCCGCAACGAGCCTGTGGGCCGACGCCCGCCACGGCACCACACCACCACCCGGCCCCCACCTGCCCCTCGTCGCCTGACACCGCAGCCCGCCCGAGAACAGGAGTGCCTATGACGATCTGACAGCGCGGCGGACCAGAACCCACCCACCGGCCCGGCCGGAGAACAGGAGNCGCACCCGCCGAAACCCGCCGTAGACCCCCCGCCCGCGACCCGACGCCCGTGGAGGACAGGAGGACCGCGCACGTCCGCTCCGGCCGCACCCGACGACCCCGCCCCGTCCCCGTGGCCACCCCGCCCCACCCCCGACAGCACCCCCGCCGACGACACCCTCACCCCGTCTCCCGCACCGTCGCAGTCGGACCCGCCCGGTCCGCTTGACCGCTACGTACGGG
>NZ_JPGU01000061.1:0-17741 GCF_000732115.1 Frankia sp. CeD | reverse complement strand
CGCAGGCTGGCCGCGTCCACGATCGCCGATGACCACCGGAGCGGCCACACGAGACACGCTCTATGTGCAGGTGCTGGCCCGGTTGACCAGCGGGCTGCACTTTCAGCGCCGGGATCTTCCCGCGGAGCCGGCCGCGGGCCAGCTCCGCNAGATACTCGGGGTTCCGCTCCCCGGCGATCATCTTCTCCAGGATCGCCCGGCCGGAGACTCCCAGCGGCTGGGAGGCGACGCTGGTGAGTTTCACCCCGGCGTCCTGCATCAGCTTCTCCAGCCGCTGGACCTCGCGGGTCTTCTCCTCCACGACCGTGCGCCGCGCCCGGGTGAGGTCGCGCAGGTCCCGGAACGGCTTCGGGGGAACGAACGACGGCCGGACCAGGCCGTGCGCGACGAGGTCCGCAAGCCACGCGGCGTCGGCCACATCCGTTTTCCGGCCTGGTACGTTACGGACATGCGCGGCGTTGAGAAGCCAGCATTCGAACTGGTCTTCCAGCAGGCGGAAGACAGGTTTCCAGTAAACCCCTGTTGATTCCATTCCCACGACCGTGACCTTGTTCTGGGCCAGCCAGTCCGCGAGGAGACCTAACGAACCCCCGGTCGTGGTGAACGTGCGGACCTCGACTTTCGGATGCGCCGGGATAAACCGGCCTTAGGATAAGGAGTAGCGATCCACGACGACCCCGAGCCATGTGGCTGCTTCCGCAAGGGGGCGGCTGAAGCGTTGGTAGGGGCACGTGTAGGCCAGGCTATTGAGCCGCGAAATGAGAAGACCGGGTGCGCCGACGTGGTCGAAAGCACGGAAGGCAACACCGTCGCGAGCGCTAGACGCGAGTTCGGGACGGGCCCCGCGCGGTCGGAGAACCATGGCATGCACGGAATCCNCAGGCACGAGAACCGGGAGATCCCGTACCCGCCCGTCGGTGTGATGGCCGGCGGGCCGTCCAGGGAACGCCAAGGCGGTAATCCTGGGATGCACGGGTGCGGGAGGTCAGACACGCCCATAGTACCTGTGAACCAGCCGAACAGAGCCGCGAGAGTGGTTGCGGAGGCGGGGGAGGAAAGGGCGTGGCCAAGGGGAACACGGCCAGCGAAACACGTTCCGGACGCAGAGCCGGGTCAGGCGTGTCAANCCCGTTGGTCCGTGTGCGCCAAGCCGCACGGCGGGACAGGAAGATGCGGTTCACCGCGCTGCTCCACCATGTTGATCTGGCTCGCCTGGAGGCGGCGTTCCGGGCGGTTCGCCCGAAGGCCGCGCCGGGCGTGGATGGGGTGACGTGGGAGGAGTACGAGCAGGACCTCCAGCGCAACCTGGTCGGCCTGCACGACCGGATCCACTCGGGGCGCTACCGGGCGAGTCCCTCGCGGAGGGTGTACATCGCGAAGGCGGACGGGCGGCGGCGGCCGCTCGGCATTGCCACGCTGGAAGACAAGATAGTCCAGCGGGCCGTCGTCGAGGTGCTCAACGCGGTCTTCGAGGAGGACTTCGTCAACTTCTCGTACGGGTTCCGGCCCGGGCGTAGCCAGCACATGGCGCTCGACGCGCTCGCGGTCGGTATCCAGCGGAAGAGGGTGAACTGGGTTCTTGATCTTGATATTAAGGAGTTCTTTTCGAGCCTCAACCATCAGTGGCTCGTCAGGTTCCTTGAGTACCGGATCGCGGACAAACGGCTCCTGCGCCTCATCGAGAAGTGGTTGCGTGCGGGAGTGGTAGAAAACGGCGAGTGGGCGGAGACGACGGTCGGATCACCGCAGGGGGCTTCGGCGTCGCCGTTGCTCGCTAACGTGTACCTGCACCACGTCTTCGACCTGTGGGCGCAGTGGTGGCGGAATCACAATGCGCACGGAGATGTCATAGTCGTACGTTTTGCCGATGACGCGATCGTCGGGTTTCAGGCCGAGGACGACGCGCGGCGGTTCCTTGCTGATCTCCGTGAGAGGTTCGCGAAGTTCGGCTTGGAGTTGCACCCTGACAAGACCCGGTTGATCGAGTTCGGGTGGTTCGCCGCCGTGAACCGGTCGCGCCGTGGGGAGGGCAAGCCCGAGACGTTCAGCTTCCTGGGCTTCACGCACCTGTGTGCGACGGGGAAGAAGGGCTTCTTCTGGGTGAGGCGTGTCACGGACAAGCGGCGTATGGCGGCGAATCTCCGGGAGATCAACACCGAGGCGAAGCGGCGCCGTCACCAGCCCATCCCCGATCAGGGGCAGTGGTTGCGCAGCTTTGACGCCACTACCCAAGGCAGGAGCCCAGCGCGGTAGTTCCGCTCGCTGGGATCTGTGCGGGGGCCGCCCGTAAGGGCGGTCCCCACCGCGATCGGTTTTCTTGCCCGGACTGGATCCGCACCGCCGCGGCCACCGTGTCCCGATGAACGTCGAGCCCCGCGCAGCGCGGGAACACAACCTCCACCCCTACCTCCCTTCCCAACCAGGAAACACCCTCCAAGGTGCGTTACCCGGGGAATCCTGAACACGGAAACTGAGGAACGCGCTCACGGCAGCAGGAACAAGTGCCCCAGGCCTCCGCCGCCATACTCAAACACGGGCTCGTCCGCACCAGAGACAGCCGACGTCGACCGGGCAACGCCCCACCATCATCCCAGACACGGCCCGGCACCCAGCAAACAGCCCACCGCAGCCCCATCAAATTCTCAGACAAAATCATCCTGTGGCTATCCGACGTTCCACAGCCGCACGGTGCGCTCGTTGCCGCCGCTGGCCAGCGGTGTGCCCGTCCGGGCGAAACGCCCCCGACAACACCCCGTCGGTGCGTACGAGTGGCGGGCGGCACCCNGGAGCGTCTTCCAGGCCAGGCGAGCAGCCCGGTCAACGGTTCGGGAACCGGGTCACCCAACGGCGCTGCCAGGGGGTCTCGACGGCCCGGTGGTGATGGTGTTCCCGGGTCCAGGCGACAGCGTCCGGTGGGTCCAGTCCGGCCAGAACGGCGAGGCAGGCAAGGACGGTGCCGGTGCGGCCGACGCCGCCCCCGCAGGCGACTTCGACCGCCGTGCCGGCCCGTGCCTGCTCGTGCAGCGCCCGGATGTGCCGGGCGGCCTGGTCCTGGTCACGGGGACAGGAGGAAGTCGGGCCAGTCGATCCACGTGCGCGGCCAGTCCAGCTCCCCGTCGTGGCGGCGGCGAAGACGGCTGGTTCCCAGGTAGAGGCCGAAGTCAGGCACCGGTCCCCTCGGTAGCGGGCGGCGCAGACCGCGGCCGCGTACCCGGCAGCCGTCCGGAAGCCGCAGGGCCCGCACGAGCGGCGGGCCGCTCACCGGGCCACGCCTGCGACCTGCCCGGCTGATCGAGAACTCCACATCTGGCCCTCCGTCTGTCCGTCGCATCCCGCCACCCCGCCACCCCGCCACCGTCAACCATCCTGACACAGAGCGGTTCGACCAGGACGAGGCACGCAGCTGACCGGCACCGGCTGCAAAAGGCAAAGGCAAGGAGGTTGCCCGCTCCTTGCATCCGACCCTACCCGAGCTGGAATACCCGAATCGGCGGATCCGGATCACGAAACCGGGCAGACTGGTGCCTTCACCGCCAGCCGGTCGAAGAACACGGGCCGGTAGATAGCGGAACGCTGGAAGAGCCCCTACGCAAAAATCTGACAGGCTCTCACTGCTACATCAGGCTGGAAATCCTCGCCAAATCCGACCCGGCCGGCGACGGACTCACACGACACGCACAAGATAGNCGTGATACCACGACCACTCACCGCATAACCTGAACACGGAGGATCGCGCAGGGACGATCTTCTAACACCACACCAGCGGACGTGACCCGAACATCGATCGGGAGAGGAATCCGATGACGCGCAAGCACCTCGTCAGCACAGCAGCGAGCGCTGCACTTGCCGCCGGGCTGGCCCTGACCGGCGCAGCACCGGCCCGGGCAACTACCGCCCACGTCGCCCGCAGCGTGGCCACTCCCGACTCCCGCGCCTCCTACCGGCTGTGGACCCAGCGCGGATACGGGTACGCCGACGTTACCAAGACCTGGTCTGCCCAAAAGGGCTACCCGGGCTTCTACCATGGCACCGTCTCAGGCTGGGTCTACCATTACCACGCTCCCGCCAACCGCAAGGTCGCGGTGCAGGTGAGCGCCGACGGCCGTGTTTTTCCCCCGGAGGGCGCGACATCGAGCTACCGGTACTTCTCCGTCAAGTACGCCTACACCAAGCGGGTTCTGGTCCGCGCCTGCCTGTACCGCTCCGGCGCCAAGGGCGTGTCCTTCTGCGGCCCCTNGAAGTGACCAGCGGGCATTCCCCGTTGGCCGCCGTCAACTCCGCGCTCCGCGCGTCCTGCGACGCGCTGCCCGCGGCCAGGTGCGCGATCCACACCGGCCAGGTGAACCCGGGACAGGACGCCCGGGCGTGGAGTGGGTAGGCCTGTTGAGGTGGACGGGCGGGCCTCGCGTCCTCCTGCCCGACGATTAGCGTTAGCGTCGTTGTGCCTGCTCAGGGGCGGATGCGCCGGCTGGCCGCGAGGAGCGCCAGCGCCGCGACCTGCACGGCGGCGGTGACGGCGATGAGGGCGGGGATGGACAGGTCGTAGAGCGCGCCGGCCAACGCGCCGCCGCCGGCGGTGGTCGCGCCGACCACGCCGGCGAAGACGCCGTAGGCGCTGGCCCGGCGGGCGGGCGGGACGAGGTCGGCGACGGTGGCCCGCAGGGTGGATTCCTGCACGCCGATGGCCGCTCCCCACACCAGCGTCCCGGCGACGGCCAGCGCGGGGGTGTTGGTGAACGCCAGCGCCGGGACGGCGGCGGCCAGCGGCGGCAGCACGGCGAGCACACCGGGGCCGTGGCGGTCGTAGGCCCAGCCGGTCGCGAGCGCGGCGAGGGCGTCGACGCCCATGGCCGCGGCGTACACGACAGGCACCGCGGCCACCGGCAGCAGGCCACGGGTGACCGCGTGGAAGGACAACACGCCGAACGTCGCCAGCCCGGTGGTGGTCGCGGCCGTGAACCCGGCATACGTCCAGAACGCCCGGGGTAGTCGGGCCCGGGGCGCGGCGGCCGGGGCCGGGCCGGTACGGGGGACGGGCACGGCCGGCGGCTCGTCCGGCTCGTAGCCGGCCGGGTCGGGCACGCGGGCCCGCAGCCAGAGCAGAACAGCAAGGACACCCAGGCCGGGCAGGGCCAGGACGCCGAGCGCCGGGCCGTAGCCGGCGCCGGAGGCGAGCACCGCGGCGACGAGCAGCGGCCCGGCCAGCGCGCCGAGCTGGTCCATCGCCTCGTGCACGGCGAACCCGCGGCCCCGGCCGGTGGCGGCGGTCGCGTGGGAGAGCAGCGCATCCTTGGCCGGGCTGCGAACCGCCTTCCCGACCCGTTCGGCGATCACCAACAGGCCGGCCGCCCACAGCACGCCGGTCACGCCGAGCAGGGGCACGGCGGCGACGGTCAGCGTGTAACCGGCGATCGTCCACGCCCAGAACCGGCCGGTGCGCTCCGCCAGCGGCCCGCAGACCAGCCGGGGCAGCAGCGCCGCGGCCTCGCCCACCCCGGTGACGACACCGACCACGACCGCCGACGCGCCGAGGGAGGCCAACAGCGGCCCGGTGACCGACCGGGCGCCTTCGTAGACGACGTCCGCCAGCATGCTGACCACGCCGAAGACCAGGACAAACCGCCACGGCCGTAGCCTGACCGCGGCGGCGGGCGCTGTGCTCGTGCCGCCGTGCGCCGGTCGGATCACCCCCACACCGCCCGCGCCAGGGCCGCGCCGAGAGCGGCGGCGCCGAACGCGGCGAGCACACTGCCGGCGACGTTGGCCGCGGCCAGCAGCCGGGCGCCGTCCTCGGCCAGCCGCAGCGTTTCGTAGGAGAACGTCGAGTAGGTGCTCAACGCCCCGCACAGCCCGGTCCCCACCAGCGACACCACCTGCTCCGACGCCACCCACGCCGGCGGCGCGCCCGCGCCCGCGGCGCCGGCGACCAGGCCGAGGAGCAGACTGGCCGTGACGTTGACGGTGAACGTACCCCAGGGAAAGACCGTGTCGTGTCGGGTCTGCACCGCCCGGTCGGTCAGATAGCGCAGCGGCGCACCGGCCGCGGCCCCGGCGATCACCAGCAGCCAGTTCACCGACTCGCCTCCCGGCCGACGTAGCGGATCACTTCGACCTCGTCGAGGATGACCAGCCCCTCGGTGACGAGTTCATCGAGTTGCGGGAGGAAGGCCCGTACCCGTTGCTCGTCATCGACGATGACCACCGCCACCGGCAGGTCCTCGCTCAGCGACAGCAGCCGGGCGGTGTGCACGATCGAGGATGCGCCGAACCCCTCCACGCCCCGGAACACGCTCGCCCCGGCCAGCCCGGCGCGGTGCGCCCGGTGCACGATCTCGCTGGCCAGCGGCCGGTGATGCCACACGTCGCTCTCCCCGACGAACACCGTCAGCCGCAACGCCCGGCCGCTCAACCTCATCACGCCCGCCTTCCCGCGACCCGTCGCGTCCTCGCCACGAACCATCGCATCGCAGCCGCCGCCGCCCACACCGCGCCCAGCGCGGCGAGGACGCTCAGCACCAGGTACGCCAGTGCCAGCCCGGTCCGCCCGCCGTCCACCAGCCGCTGCGCGTCGAGCGCATACGTGGAGAAGGTGGTGAACCCGCCCAGCACCCCGGTGCCCAGGAACGGGCGGACCAGCGGATGCACCGTCCGCACGTCGGTGATCAGCACCATCAGCACACCGATCGCCGCGCAACCGGCCGTGTTCACCGCCCAGGTGGTCCACGGGAACGTGCCCGGCATCGTCGGCCACACCAGCGACGCCCCGTACCGGGCACATGCCCCCNCCGCCCCACCGGCCGATATCACCGCCAGCAGCAGGACCGCGACCGGCGCGTGACGAAGCTGCCGGCGCCGCACCGGGACAGGCCCATCACCATCAGGGCTGGTGCCATCAGGGCTGGTGCCATCAGGGTCGGTCGGTGCACCGACCGTCTGCTCGGTGTCGTCCACGCCCGCCCCCTACCTGCGCGACACCCGGGCCAGCCAGGCATGACTTGTCACAGGTAGGGACCGTTGGCGGCGCGCTGCCGCGGTTCGGGTCCGGCGGGCCCCACCGCCGCGCGGTGACCGAAAGCCGCCGCCGTCACACCATACCGGCTTCACTGCCACCGGTTCACCGCCACCGGTTCACCGCCACCGGTTCACCGCTACCGCCGGACGTCGTCAGCCCCCACCAGGATGCCGGCAGCCGCCAGGCCGGGCGTGCTCAGGCGGCAGGCAGGAGTTCCCCGATGAGTTTTTCGACGCGGGCGCGGATGTCGTCGCGGATGGGTCGGACGGCGTCGAGATCCTGGCCGGCGGGGTCGTCGAGTGCCCAGTCCTCGTAGCGGATGCCGGGGAAGACGGGGCAGGTGTCGCCGCAGCCCATGGTGATGACGACGTCAGAGGCCTCGACGGCGTCAACGGTGAGGATTTTCGGGGTTTCGGCGGTGATGTCGATGCCGACCTCGGCCATCGCGGCGGCGGCGACGGGGTTGATCCGGTCGGCGGGTATGGAGCCGGCAGAGCGGACCTCGATCTTCCCGGCGGCGAGACGGGTCAGCCAGCCGGCGGCCATCTGGGAACGGCCGGCGTTGTGGACGCAGACGAACAGCACCGAGGGCTTCGCAGACACGACGGTGTCCTTTCCGGTCGGGTTGCCCAGGTCGATCACGAGACACCTCCAGGAAGACGTGAAGGGGCGGCGCCGTTGGGTGCCACGGCGCTGTCCGGGTGGGTGAGCAGCACCCCGGCGGCCTGCGCCGGGCCGGCGGGAGTCGGCGGGNAGAGCAGCCGCACCAGCCCGTAGCCGACCGCGCCGCCCACCGCCTGGGCGGCGATGAACGCGGGCACCGAGGCGGGGGCGATCCCGGCGAAGGTGTCGGAGAACATCCGCCCGATGCTGATCGCCGGATTCGCGAAGCTGGTGGAACTGGTGAACCAGTAGGCCGCGCCGATGTAGGCGCCGACCGCGGCCGGTGCCCGCTCACCCCGCCCGGACCGCACCAGCGCGAAGATCAGCAGGATGAGGCCGGCGGTCGCGACGACCTCGGCGAGCAGATGCGCCCCGGACGCCCGGTGATGCGTGGAGATCGACACCGCCGACCGGTCGAATATCAGGTTCGCCAGCACCGCCCCGGCGACGCAGCCGAGGATCTGGGCGGGCAGGTAGGCGACGGCGTCCCGCCACGACAGCCCCCCAAACGCGGCGTCAACCACCGTGACCACCGGGTTGACATGCGCCCCGGACACCGGCCCAACCATCAGAATGATCGCGTAGAGGCCGGCGGCGGTCGCCGCGGCGTTCTCGACCAGCTGCAGGCCTGTCTGGTCCGGGCTGAGCNGCGCCGCGGCGATCCCCGACCCGACAACCAACGCGGCGAGCAGCATGGCGCCCAGCGCTTCGGCGGCCAACCGCCGCACCAGCGGCGGCCGGCCCTCCCCGTTGTCTGTCACCGTTCGCTCTCAGTGACCGGTGCCGGCGGTGGCCGGCTCGATCGTCACCNCCGGCACCGTGGGAGCGCACACCNGCCCACAGCCACACGCCGACCCGGGAGCACCCCCNGCCCCCGGTTCCACGGTGCGCAGCTGCGGGCCCGCGCCCTCGGCGATATCGGCGAGCACCGTGTAGATCTCCCACGGCGCACCGTCCGGATCATCCACCCACACCTTGTCCTGCAGCGCGTAGCAGCAGGCGGTGTTCNNNTCNNCNGCCGTCACCAGCCCCGCCTCCCGCAGCCGGCTGGCGGCGGCCGAGACCTCCTGCGAGGTCTCGATCTCCACCCCGAGATGGTTCAACGCCCCCGCCACCCCCGCGCCGCGGGCGTCCGGGTTCTCGATCAGCACCAGCTTCAACGGCGGCACGTCGACGGCGAAGTTCGCATANCCCGCCCGCCGCTTCGCCGGCCCGACCCCGAACAGCGTCGTGTAGAACTCCACCGCCGCGTCCACGTCCGAGACGTTCAACGCCAACTGCACCCTGGCCATCCAGCCCACCCCTTACATCGACACCCATCTATGTTCTTGCGGGCCGAGGATGACCGCAAACATAGACGTCTGTCAATGGCTGGGGCATGTNGGCGGCACGGCGACCGCCTCCCCACCGGCGGGCCTCCCGGTCGTCGACCCGGTCATCACCCCCGCGGCGGCCGGCCCGCCCGGTCTCGCCGGGAGGATCTTCGCGTGCCGCGCTCCACTCGCCCGCGCCCCGCTGTGCGCCGACCGGGGCCGGCGACCGTTACGCCGGCCCGCGCACCGGCGAAGTCGTCGCCTTTCCGGATAATCCTCACGGTGAGCCTGAATCGCAAAGGCCATGAATCGCAAAGGCCCTGAATCACGAAGACGCTGAATCACGAAGACGCTGAATCACGAAGACGCTGAATCGCGCAGACCGAGAGAAGACCGAGACTCAAGAGCCCGCCGCTGTCGGGACGTCAGGGCAGATCGTACCGCGCTTCGGGAGTATCAGGTCGACCAGGTAACGCTCGACAGCCTGGCGGACGCAGCCACTGTCCTGGAAGTAGGCGGTGTGCGTGTAGGAGCGCCATGTCAACAGCACGCTGTTGGCGAGTTGACGGGCGAGGGACACAGCCCCGGAGTAGGGCGTTGCCGGGTCGCCGGTGCTGCCGACGAGGAGAATCGGCGCAGCGCCGGTGGCGTGGAACGGTCCGGTGTAGCGGGAGGCAGCCTTAACCGGCCAGACCACACAGGCAAGGGCACCGAGACCAGAAAGCAAGCCGAAATGGGGACTCTCGCGGTTGAGTTCGTCAGCAAGTCGCTGGTAGGCGCCCACGGTCGGGAAGACCTTGTCGGCGCAGGTGATGGCCGTATGCGCGGCGATGGCCGTATGCGCGACATCGGCGCTGGTGGAGGTGCTGTACGGCAAGGGGAGGATGGCCCCGATCGGGTCCTGCGCTGCGAAGGAGAGCAGCTTGGAACCGTCGTTGTTGTCGTCGGCCAGTGCCAATGCTTCCGCGAGCCGCGGCCACATGGCATGGGAGTACAGCGCGGACCGGACCCCGATCATGGCGGTCACCCAGTTGAGCGTGCGGGCGGCGCCGGTGTCCTTACCGCCGGCCGGGATCGGCTTCTCGATGAGCCGTTCGACCAGGCGGTCGAAGGCGCCGGCCGGGTCGCCGTGGCCGAAGCCACAGTTGGGCCGGGCCTTGCAGTCGGCGAGGAATGCGCCCAGCGCGGTCTCGAAGCCCTGCGCCATTCGGCGTAGGTCCTCCTGCGGTTGGTTCATCCACACGTTCGGATCTTCTACGCCGTCCAGCACCAGCGCCCGGATCCGGGTCGGGAACATGCTGGCGTAGGTGGCGCCCAGCACGGTGCCGTAGGATCCCCCGTAAGAGGTGATCTTGTCCTCGCCGAGCGCGGCTCGCAGCAGATCGAGATCCCGGGCCGCGGCCTCGGTCGACAGGTACGGCAGTTCAGCACCGCTGAACCGTACACAGCCCTGCGCCCACTGACGCCTGTCGTCAACCAGCTCCTGGTACACGTCGTCATCCTCACTCCCAGCGCGGGAAGCGCGGGAGTCGATCGCGAACGGGGAGGTGGCGGCCGGCGGATCATTATCCTGCCCGCTGCTGCAACGGACCGGCGCGCTCCCACCGACACCCCGCTGGTCGAACCCGACGATGTCGAAACGGTCGCGCAACGACGCGCCGAAGAAGCCCAGCCAGTCGCGGATGAACCCGACTCCCGACTGGCCCGGCCCACCGGCCAGCATCACCAGCGAGCCGATCCGCCGGTGTGGCTGGCGAGCCGGAGCACGGATCAACGCCAGGTTGATCGTGCCTGCGGCAGGCCTGGCGTGGTCCAACGGAACGGGCAGAGTCGCGCACTCCAACCCGTTCTCACACGGTTTCCAGGTTAGCTTTGTCCGGGTGGCCGCGGCGGCGGACCCAGACAAGCCCGACCCTGATATACCGGTCAGCAGCGGCAGGCTTACCGCAAGCACGGCAGCAAGGAATGGGCGTGGTATACGGGCTGATCGGGACGGGCGCATCTGGCCTCCGCTCTCCGGTTCGGTCGAGTGCGTGGCGCTTGCGCCCACCTGCCAGCATGAGCATGCATATAGGCCTCGTTCCAGGAACTCGCCCTCACCCGGCCGGGTGGCGTCAGCGAGCTTTACCGCCGGAAATGTCGCGCAGCCCGTACCCGAGGTAGGTGAGCGAGCGTCTGCCGAACCCTCCCGGCTCCCCTTTTCGTCTTCTCGCCGTGACGGCGGCGGCCACGACCCGCCCGCGGGCGCCAAGACGGGTGTTGGCCGCGGTGGAGCCGCCGGGCCGGTGTGCTGCCCCGTCCCCTCGTTACCGTCGCACGGCATGCCGTCGGGTGCGACCGGGGACTGACACATCGTGGTTCCTCACCAGCTCACCCTGGCCTGGCGCCGTGACGATCGGCGCTAGATCGTGACCGACTGCCACTCCCGCGGCCCTCACGGACCCGGCCGAGGCGACATCCGTCGTGCTCGCCCCATCCGGGCCGGACCAGCTCACGGGCGGAGATCCAACAGGCGCACCGGCTGACCCGCCCACCGGTCCGGCGCCGCCGTCGCGATCACCGCGCCCTCGGGACGCTCCGGGGCGGGCTCGGCCGCGTACCGCACGTGCGCCGGCGCCCACCCGGTATCACGGGCCACCGCGAGCGCGGCCGCCAGGTCCAGCTCCACGATCGTCACCGCGGGCAGCGCGGCGATGTGTTCGGCGGTCCCCGGCCGGGCCCGGTCCGCCTCCACCAGCGCACACGCCGGCGCGTACAGAAAGTGCCCCGGCCCGGTGTGAGCGCGTTGGATCAGCCGGGAGGCCAGCACGTTGCCGTAGCCGGCCGAGACCATCGCGGTCTCGTCCAGCACCACATGCAGCGCGTCGCTCACCGTCCCAACGCCCGTGCCAGCCGCCGGTCCAGCTCGGCGTCGGCCTGCGCGGCCTCCTCCTCCGTCGGGTCGTAACCACTCCACTCCCGCAGCACCGCCCGCGCCCGCTCGGCGCGCTCAGCCCGCTCCGCTGGCGTCAGCAGCGNGCTCGCCAACCGGGCCAGATACGCCCGCAACGACAGCCCCTCCGCCGCCGCCACCTCAGCCAGCCGATCCCGCGCCTCCGCCGGAATCCGCACATTCGCATCCGCCATGGACAGCCTCCTTTCACCCACCCCACAGGATACGGGTACGTTCGCGTACCCGTATCGAACCCCGGCTACCTGGTAGCGGCGGCCAGCCAGATCAGGGGCGCAGAACTGCCGGCCCGGCCAGCATTTTCGCTGTGATGATCGCGTTGGTGACGACAGTGAGGCAGCGGGCCTGGTCGGTCTGCTGCTCGGGCCCGGAAAGCCGCTACCCTCAAGGCCGTTATCCTCTGCTGCAACCGACCGGAGCGGGGGAAACGATCTTCACCTACGAGTTCGCCACGGTGGAATGGTTGTGGGACCAGGGGTCCATCCGGGTCAACATGCCCCGGGGTAAGGAGCGGATGTTCCCCGGCAGCTACGACGAGCTGGTCACGGTACTGTCCGACCTCGGCGGCCAGGGCTGGGACGTGGCCACGTGCGCGGCCACCGGGAACTGGCTGTTCTGGACGCTGCGGCGGCAACGCTGATGTCGGGCTGAATGGGACGGGGGTTGACGTGGCGAACCTGCGCGGCTCGCCAGCCGCGCCCGCGGCGGCGGGTCAGCAGAAGGCGACCATCTCGCGTAGCCACTCGCCCAGCTTGGCGATTTCGGTGGCCGACGCGGTGCCCAGCGGTGTGGACCGGGTGAACCGTTGGGTGGATACCGCCGTGATCTCCTCGGTGCGCGCCCAGCTCGGCCGGTCCAGGCCGGACTCGGGCGAGTCGATGCGCACGTGATGGTCCAGGCCCCGGTCCCGCGCGGTCAGGGGCACCACGAGGGCCATGTCGATCGGGAACCGGCAGTGCGTCGCCGAGCCGACCACCACGGCCGGGCGCGGGCCGCCCTGCTCGTGCCCGATCGGCTGACCGAAGTCCACCAGCCACACCTGCCAGGACGCGAGGCTCAGCGCCCGGCTCACCGGTGGTACTCCGGATACTCCTCACGTGCATCCGGCAGGCCGTCGCCGGCCGCGTCGTCGGTCAGCCGCGCCTCGGCCCGGTAGCTGGCCCACTCCTCGGGGTCGGCGCGCAGCTCCTCGTACCGCCGCATGATGCGGCTGATCTTGTGTTCCTTGACCAGGCGCCGGACCGCCTCGCCCAGCGGCACGCCATGGAAGTCCCGCTCGGCGATCTCCGCCAGTTCGTCGCGTAGCCCGCTGTCCAGCTGCATAGATGTCGTAGCCATACACTCCAGTGTGGCACGTGCTATGGACCAAGCTATGGCCATGGGTCGAGCTGCGGCCGTAGACCGACTCGGTCATGGTCAAGGACGCTGGCCGCTTCGTGCTGTGGGTCGCCCATGTCGCCCGTGCTCGGCGCGATGGTGCCTACGGGGCTCGATGCCCGGCCGCAGGTCCCCGGCCGCACCAGCCTGATCGGGCACGGTTCGGATCGCCGTTCCCCGCGCCAGACATACGCTCGGACGAACGTTGACGTCGTCAAGCGTCGCCCGCGCCCGACCGGCCGATGCGCACCCGGCCGGCATTCCGGGTGACGTGCACCTGCTGTGACCAGCCACGTGCCCTGACCACTCACGTGCCCTGACCATCGGACCGGCTTCGGACAGAACGACGTATCGAGCTCCTGACCCGGGGAGGGACGGGGCCGCCGGCAGGACCACGCGGCACAGGGAAACGGTGGTCCGATCGGAACACGTCACCGGATGTTGCTTTCGTATACCTCATGACACACACAGTAAACACTACCCTTACGTTAGGGTTGAATGGTGTCGGTGCGTGATCGCCCACGAGGCCGGCGATCGAGCAGCGTNACCGGCGCCGGATGTCCACGGAAAACGGATGTTCGGTGGGAAAGGAACGTCCGGAGGAAAGGGACCACACCGCATGACCGATCAGCACCCACCGTTCGCCAGGTCTCCCCGCCGGGTCCCCCACCAGCGAAGCCCCACAGCGGAGCCGATACCCGTACCCACACCCAGGGCCGGCACGCTGGCCGCGGCCTTCGATCCTCACCGCAACAACCTCAACGCGCTGCGTCTCATCCTGGCCGGCGCGGTGCTCGTGTCCCACTCATGGCTGTTCGTCCGGGGAGAACCGGATCCGTTGACACGTCTGCCCGGTGCCCCCGACCTCGGCACGTTCGCCGTGGACGGCTTCTTCCTCCTCAGCGGCTTCCTGATCATCCGTAGCCACCTGCGGGCACCATCCACCGCCCGTTTCCTCTGGCACCGGTTCCTGCGGGTCGTGCCCGCCTTCTGGGTCTGCCTCGCGCTGACCGCCGTCGCGATCGGTCCACTGCTGTGGCGCCTGAACCGGGGCACCACCGCCGGCTACCCCTGGACCGGCCATGACTCGGCGGTCCGCTACCTGCTCGTCAACGCGGCGCTGAAGATGAACCAGTTCAACATCGGCGACCTACGCGCCGGGCAGGCCGTGGACGGCCCCCTGCACACCCTGTTCTTCGAAGCGCTGTGCTACCTGATGGTCGGCGTTTTCGGCACGGTGGGGATCCTGCGCCGCCGCCGCGGGCTCGTCCTCACCCTCGCCGTCGGCGGGTGGCTGCTCGCCGTCGGCGGGGCGCTCCTCGGCGCCAACCGGCTCACCGACTCCCACATCCTGAAGTACACGGCCGTCTTCCTCATCGGGGCGGCGATGTTCCTCTACGCCGACCGCATCCCGCGCAGCCGGGCCCTACTCATCGCCGCCGCCGCCCTGCTCGCCGCGGGCCTGCTCATCCCCCACGCCTACCGGCCCCTCGCCCTGGCCCCGCTGGCCTACCTGCTGCTGTACGCCGGAACCGGACGGGGGCTGTCGCGGGTGGGGGCGCGCCGCGATCTGTCCTACGGCATCTACGTCTACGCCTGGCCGCTGCAACTGCTCCTGCTCGAAGCCGGGGTCGATGCGGGTATCGGTACGGGTGCCGTCGTCGTGCACATCGCGGCCTCCCTCGCCGTCACCTCCCTCGCCGCCCTCGCAAGCTGGTATGCCATCGAAGCACCCGCCCTTGCGCTGAAATCCTGGCAACCGCCGTCGCCAAGACGTTCGACGGACGCGGGTGCGGCGCACCTGTTCGTCCCGCGGAGCCGTTGACCCCCCGCAAAGGCCGACGCAACGCCCTACCCCACAGATGGATCTTCTAAGTAGCAGATCGTCCGGGTCGACGCAGCGGCCGAAGGATCCACGGTCGTGATCGATCCGGTGCCGGCGGTNCAGGCGGCGGCACCGGCCGGCGGTGCCCACGAGCGACTCGCCGCGGCTGGTGCCGCCGGGCTGGTGCTGCTCAGCAGCGGCAGCACCGGCACCCCGAAGGCGATCTTGCACAACCTAGACGCGATCATGGAAGACAAGCTCGGGAAACGGGCGCGCACCGGCGGTCGGCCCGCCAACATCCTCATGTTCCTGCTGTTCGACCACATCGGCGGCATCAACTCGCTACTCGGCGCGCTGCGCGCGGGCAACACCGCGATCGTGCCGCGGCAGCGGACGCCGGAGGAGATCTGCGCGCTGATCGAGCGATACCGGATCCGGTTGCTGCCCACCAGCCCGACCTTCCTGAACCTGATCCTCATCGGCGGCTAGGGTGAGTCCCCCTGCGTGGTGTAGATCGGGATCGGCTGGTCCTACGACTCCGAGGTGTTCTCCGGGGACCGGTTCTTCCTCTGCGGGGACGCCGCCTGCTTCACCGACCCGTTGTTCTCCCAGGGCGTCCACCTGGCCACCCAGTCCGCCGTCTCGGCGGCCGCCGCGATCGATCGGATCATCGCGCACGAGGACGAACTGGACGCCGTCCACCAGTGGTACGGGCGCAGCTACCGGGAAACCTACGAGCAGTACCACGAGTTCCTGGCGTCGTTCTACACGTTCGCCTCGTTCACCGAGCCGGAGTCGGAGTTCTGGCTGCGCCGCCGGATCAGCGAGTCGGACGACGACCGGCTGAACCGCAAACGATGGTTCGAACGGCTGGCCGCGGGCGACGACGACACCGACACAGCCCGGTCGGTCGCGGGCTTCCGGGACCGTGCCGCCACGATGATCTCCATCGGTCGGCACAAGCGCATGGATCTCAGCGACGAGTTCAGCGACGACGAACTCAACGGCGCGCGGGTCCGCTGGATCACCCACCTGACCAAGCAGCTGAACCGCATCACCTGGCTGCGCTGGAACGGCGACGAGGTCCTGCTGCGGCCGTACTACAAGGTCGAGCCGCTGAGTTTCCGGCTGGAACGCAAGCTGGTGATCGGGAACGAGCTGGGCCAGGACATGATCAAATATCCGTTGGAGGAAGAACACTGGCTCGTCTTCGAGGAACTCCTCAAGGACCGGGTCGGTTACCGGGCCCTGATCCGGCAGCTTGGTGACGCCGGAAGGCAGGATGTGAGCAGCCAGATCGTCATCCGACTGATGGAGACGGGTCTGCTGACCGGTTTCGACAAGAACGACAACCGGGTCCACATCCAGGACCGCCTGCGCTTCGACGGCGTGGGCACCGACTACGAGGTGTGAGCATGGAGCCAGCGGACGGCATGGAGCCAGCGGGCGGCGGCGAGCCGGCGGTGACGTATGTCTTCATCGCCGGCATCGGGAACTCGGGGCCGGAGCACTGGCAGTACATGTGGTACAAGCGGGCCGGCAACGGGGTCTGGGTGGACCACGAGTCCTGGGACAACCCGGTGCGCGACGCCTGGGTGAAGGACCTCGACGACGTGCTCACGGCGATCGACGGGCCGAAGATCCTGATCGCGCACAGCCTCGGCTGCACGCTGGTCACCGAATGGGCGTGCGAGCATGCCGACGACGCCATCACCGGGGCCTTCCTGGTGGCGGTGCCGGACGTGGGCGGGCCGCGGTTCCCGACCGGCGCGGTCGGGTTCGGCCCGCCGCGACACGACCCGTTGCCCTTCCCGACCGTCATTGTCGCCAGCGAGAACGACCCGTACGGCTCGCTGGCGCATTCCGTGGCGGCCGCCGGGAGGCTCGGCGCCCGACTGGTCAACGTCGGCTCGCGGGGCCACCTCAACGCGGACTCCGGGCTGGCGGACTGGCCGGCGGGCTGGTCCGTCTTCCGTGACCACTTCGCGGGCTGACCGCACGCCGGCTGTAACGGCATCGGCCGTAACGGCATCGGCCGCTGTGAAACCGGGCCCCGGGGGCCGGGGGGAGAGAAGGCGGGCGTGAAGGTTCTGGACGCGGGGCAGCGCGACACCGGCACGGGGTTCCAGCGCTGGAGCAACGGTGATCTGGCGGCGGTGGTGGGGGCTGCGGGCGGGGTGGGGGTGTCGACGGTGGTGGGCCTGCTGGCGCCACGGCCTGTGAGTAAGTATTCGGAAGTCGTGTGAGGGCATGGTTGTGGGCGGCGTGACTGTGGGTCACGCCGCGCCGGGTGGTGGTCAGCCGGGTGGCTGTTTCCACGTGGCGAGGTCGTCGGGGCTGGCCNGCCAGGGCAGGAACCGGTCGAGGTCGGTTCCCTGTGGGGGTTTGCCGCCGGCTCGGCCGCAGGCGTCGAGGTAGGCGGTCAGGTAGGTCAGCGTGTTCAGTCCGTGCTTCTCGGCGGTGCCCAGGACGGTCCAGACGGCGGCGGCGAGGGCCGCGGCGTCGTCGGTGCGGGAGCCGTAGGCGTTCTTGCGGGTCACGACCGGGCGGCGCGGGGCGCGCTCCGCGGCGTTGTTGTCAAGATCTACCATGGGGTAGTCG
>NZ_JPGU01000060.1:0-18222 GCF_000732115.1 Frankia sp. CeD | reverse complement strand
GTCCCAGGTGGGCGACCTGGTCAGCCGCCATTCCCGAGCCCGACAGGCCCTGCGGCGAACGCCATCGCGTGGTGCTGACCCGAGGGCTGGCCTGTCTGCTGCGGATGAGGCTCGTCCGGCCGAGCTACCCGTTCCTGACCACCTACGGGCCGACGACGACGTTCGCGGTCGTCCGCGACCTGGTGAGCCCGGAGTTGTTCGCCTGCGCGGCCGACGCCGCGCGGGCGTGTGGCGGCCATTCCGAGAACGTGCTCAGGAAGGCGCTGAACGTCCTGACCGCGATCGTGATCCATACCGGTGGCAGCCTGAACGAGGTGACCACAGGCGACCTCCTCGCGTTCCAGTCAGCCACGGCGCCCAGCCGCGGCCGGACGCGTGACGGTTCCCACCTGGCCTGGCAGATGATGGTCGACCTGGGCGTCTTCCCACCGCACTCCACGCTGCACGCCGCCATGCGCACCGGCCCGCAGAGCACCGCCGAACTCGTGGACCGCCACGGCATCGCCGACCGGCAGATCCGCGAGTTGCTGATCCGCTACCTCGACGAGCGGCGTCCCGCGCTCGACTACAGCACCTTCCGCATGCTCGTCGGCCGTCTCGCCGGGGCGTTCTGGGCCGACCTCGAACGCCATCACCCCGGCATCGACACCCTCAATCTGCCACGCGAGGTCACGGATCCCTGGAAGGAACGGCTGCGTTTTCCCCAGAACGGCGGCAGCCGCCCGACCCGGCAACGNCACATCGACACCCTGATCACGGTCCGCGCCTTCTACCTCGACATCGCCGAATGGGCACTGTCGGACCCTTCCTGGGCGCCTTGGGCGTTCCCCAGCCCGGTGCGCAAGAGCGACACCGCGGGAGTCGTCAAACAGCGCCGCGCCACAACGGCCTCGAACTCGGCGACTGCGGACGCCCCTACGGCACCCCCTGCATCCACGAACACGCCTGCGTCCGCTGCCCCATGCTCCGCGTCGACCCCCGCCAACGCACCCGCCTCGAACAGATCATCCGCAACCTCGGCGAACGCATCGAGGAAGCCAAAGCCAACGGCTGGCAGGGCGAAGTCGAGGGCCTCAAGACCAGCCTCGAAGCCGCACAGCGCAAGCTCGCCGGCCTGGACCGCGCAGCCCGCAACACCTCCAAACCAGCACCACTCGGAATGCCACCAATCCCACCCAAAATTTCAAGATCAAAATCCGGATAAGCGGGTGCCTGGGATATCCCGCGAGCTTGGTGGGTGCAGCTGGCCGAGGACGGGCGTCTGGTGGTGCCGCTGCGGATCCTCGGGCTGACTCGAACGGTCGTGTTCGAGCGGGCCGGAGCGGTTCTACGGAGCCGGTCGGTCGTGGAGGACGGGTTCATGCCGATGCGTGCTCTCGGTGCCGTTCGCGAGCAGAACATCCGGGTCGGTGCCGGCCCGGACCTGACAATTCGGCTCGATGACGATCGCCCGGTGGATGCCTCGGCGTTGCGGGGCGCGTTGGATCACCCTGTGGCGGCGTGCTGGACCGGGGTCGCCGTCCCGTGGGGCTGGACAGAGCATCTCGATTTCTGGCTGGCCACGCTGGAGGGCTTCTGCCGGCTCCTAGTGTCGCGGGCTGCGGTCGATGACGGCCGACTGATGGCGCCGAAGGGACCGTGGGGAAGCATGGGGATTGTTGAGGGCGGGACTCTGGCCTATCTCACGACGCGGCCGAGTCCTACCGGCGATGCGAAGATGCCCAGCTACGAGATCGGTGCCTGCGGCTACGGCCCGCGGGGCGGCGAGCTGGCGTCCCGGCTCGCCGAGCGGGTCCGCGACTGGGACCGTGACGGTGGGCAGGGCGTCCGGCTGTGGATCGAGGCATATCCGGCTGACGCCGTCCCTCCGGAGATGCCAGGTGTGCTGCTTGCGGTCGACAAGCGCGACAGTCGGGTTCTCGTCCGGGTGGCCGAGCAGGTACCCGCCGCGGTTTGACCGCCTCGGCCGGGCAGGGTCAGGACAAGAGCAGCAGGGCGTCCCAAGTCGTGCGCAGGTCCTCGGGCATGGGGCACCCGGCGTACTCGGCGAGAGCGAGCGCCGTTCCGGCAGCGCCAGTGAGGAAGCCGGGCCGGACGGTGGCCGCGTTCCCGGCGAGGTGGGCGAAGCCGAAACGGCGCGTGGGGTCGAACGCGCCGGAGGGGTGCACGGTGACAGCGTCTGGGTGACGGTCCGCTGAGGCCGCTGATGACGTCGTAGACGTGCCATGGAGTGCTCACCGGCCGATGGGTGAGGGCGGTGCGGTGGTACCCGGCGATGATCAGCGAAGCGGCCAGGCCAGCGCCGGCGTGGTACACGCCAGTGGGGTGGGCGCCTCGCGGGGTCTGGCGGGCTGCGTGGGTCCAGTGGTTCGCCGCGGCTGTGGCGAAATCAGGGTGGACGGCCGCCAGCCGGGCGTGCAGCAGTGCCGTCCCGGGCAGGCCGTCGGCGAGACTGGCCGCGGCCTCGGCCGGGAGAGCGGCCGTGACCGTCTCGGGGCGCAGGAGCCGTTCGGCGAGGGCGGTCAGTGATACCGGGCTCTGGACGCGGCGGGAACGATCTGCGATGAGTCGTTACTCTTTGCAGCTAGGCTGTGACAGCCGGAAGTCACGTTGGTTGGCCAATCCGGCGCTTGCGGCTCCTGGACCCGGGCGGCGGTCAGGAAGCCGCCGACGACGACACGCCCAGGTCTGGACATCACGAGCGTCGGTCCTTCAGGACTGATGTGGCTATGCCAGAGACCGATGGCAGGCATACACAACACGCATAGACATCGTCACCTGGAGTCCTAGTGGGTGTCGCTGCAAGTTCGTCGGTTANGCGGCGAGGTTGAGGCGGCTGGCGGTCTTCAGCAGGTCCGCACGGGTGTACTTCCAGTCGAACCGGGTCGCGGTCTGGTTGTAGAGCGTTTGGAAGCCCATGACGCGGGCGGCGAGCGCGTCGAGGTCGGCGAAGTCGGCGAGGTCGCCACGCTCGATCGCCTTGCGCTGCAGGATCGAGAAGTACACCTCTACCTGGTTGAGCCAGGACGCGTGGACCGGCAGGTGGACCAGCGTCGCGGTCGGGTGGGCTGCGCGCATCCGGTCGATGGAGGCTTGGCCCCGGTGGGACGAGCCGTTGTCGACGATCCAGAACACCCGCCGCGCCGAGGCGTACGGCTCGCTGTTCATGACCTGGGCGGCGAGCCGGCCGAAAGGGACGATCCCGGTGGTGTCCTCGATCCGGCCGATGACCTGGGCGCGCTGGACGTCGTAGGCGGCGAAGTAGGCCACCGTCCCGCCGCGTTCGTACTCGAACTCCACCCGCGGACCGTGGCCGGCCCGAGCGGCGCCGGTCAGCCAACCCCGCCAGGCCCTCGCGGGCGAACCGGCCCCGCCACTTGCTGACGGTGTCCTCGCAGACATCAAGCTGAGCGGCGATCGCCGCGTTGCCCGCTCCACCGGCCGCCGCGAGCACGATCCTCGCGCGCAGCCAGGCACGGCGGAGCACGGTCGCCGACCGGACACGGCGGGCCAGCTCGGCGCGGACGTCGTCCGTCAGAATGATCGCGGTGGCACGGCGAGACACTCCCGATGTCCTAGCGGGCAGGTCACACCGGCCCACCGCCCCGGCCCCGCCCACAGGCAACCCGCCGACACCCCCGGCCACAATCAGGGCTGTGGCCGGTATCCCAGAATCGACGAAGATCTCCCTGCGGCAGCGGCTGGTCGAGCACGCCACCGGCAGGTGGCCCAGGATCACCGCGCTGTCCACCCGCTACCGCGGCCCGTTCGTCTACGTCACCGCGACCGATCCCGACGGCGACGCCCAGCCACTGTGCCGGCTGCGCTACGTCGGCTACGCCAACAACTGGGGCTTCGCCATCTGGCGAGCCAGCCACAACGACTACGCCGACTCCATACTGGCCGACGGATCCCCGACCGGCACCGCCGAAGCCGCCCTCGACCTTGCCGCCGGCCTCTACCTACCCGCCACCGCCGATAACCGACGAACTAACGGCGACGCCCACTATCTGGGGCTTCGGGAGATCCGCCTGCCCGCCACGATCTGGGATCAGATCCTCGCCGCGATTCGGTCCCGTGCGGTCACGGCCTCGACCGGTGACAGCGCGGGCTCAGATCTGCAAGGGCTGCGACGGGCACGGGGTCCGGGTCACCGTCCACGCCACGGTCCTCGGCCACCCGGAAAAGTTGATCTCGTGCTGCCCGTGGTGCGCCGGCACGGCCGCACCATCTGCACCGCCGGTCAGCGTGGGTGCAGGGTTCGTTCCAGGCTGTCGAGAAGGGCGCGGGCGGTGAACGGCTTCTGGAGGTGGGCGACGCCGGGCGGGAAGCCGGCCACGGACTTCTCGGCGCCGGCGGCGTAGCCCGACATCAGCATGACCGGCAGCTCGGGGCGGGTCCGACGGAACTGTTCGATGAGCTGGTAGCCCGTCATGCCGGGCATGATCGCGTCGGTGAGCAGGGCGTCGATCCGCGTCGTCCCGGGACCGAACCGGTCGAGGGCCTCGGCCGGGGAACCCGCCTCGTGGACGAGGTAGCCGGACCGTACGAGGATGCGCGTGGTGACGGCGCGCACGGCCGCGTCGTCCTCGACGACGAGGATCGTCTTCCCCTGCCCGCGGGTGGCGTCGTCCCGGGTGGTGTCGTCCCGGGTGGTGTCGTCCCGGGTGGTGTCGACGGGAGCGGGCCCGCTCCTCGCCGTGGCGGGCAGCAGGATCCGGATGGTCGTCCCCTTCCCGACCTCGGACTCGATGTCGACCTCGCCGCCGGCCGCCTTGACCACCCCGTAGACGGTGGCGAGGCCGAGTCCCGTCCCCTCACCGGGTCCCTTGGTGGTGAAGAAGGGTTCGACGGCGCGACGGATCACCTCCGGGCTCATGCCGCACCCGGTGTCGGCGACCGCCAGGCAGGCCCAGCCGCGCTTCGGGCGTTCTTCCGGCGACGGCCGCCCGTGCGCGGCCGGGCGGTCCGCGGGAGACGGGCCCCGGTCCCGGTCCAGGTTCGCCGTGCTGAGGGTGAGGCGGCCGCCGTCGGGCATGGCCGCACGGGAGTTGACGACCAGGTTCATCACCACCTGTTGGATCTTGCTCGGGTCGATCGTGACGGGGTGGAGATCGGGATCGAGGAGGGTGACGATCTCGATGTCCTCGCCGATGGTGCGTCGCAGCAGGTTCCGCGTCCCCTCGACCACCGCGTTGAGGTCGAGGGTCTCCGGCTTCGACGACTCCTGCCGGCTGAAGGTGAGCAGTTGACGGGTCAGTCCGGCGGCCTGGTCGGCGGCACGGCTGATCTCGTCCATGTCGGCCCGGCACGGGTCGTCGTCGGGAAGGGTGTCGAGGACGATCTCCGCATAGCCGGTGATCACGCCGAGCAGGTTGTTGAAGTCGTGCGCCACGCCGCCCGCGAGCCGGCCGAGGGACTCCAGCCGCTCGGTCTGATCCAGCTGGCGTCGCAGCCGCTCCCGTTCCTCGTCGGCATGGACCTGCTCGGTCACGTCACGCAGGATGCCCTGCACCGCGACGAGGTGGCCCTGGTCGTCGTGGACGCCGACCACGCGTTGCTCCGTCCAGACCTCGACGCCCTCTCGCGGGTGCCAACGGACCCGCAGCGGTTCGGGGTTCGCCGTGCGCCACGAGCCCTTGAGGGTGGGCCGGTCCTCCTCGTCGACCAGCGAGAACAGGGTGTCGGGGCGGCCGCACAGGTCCTCGGGCGGGTAGCCGGTGATCATCCTGATCGCCGGGCTGACGTACTCGACCTCGGCCCGCGGGCACAGCCGGCAGCGGAAGAGGACGTCCGTCGCCTGCTCGGCGAGCAGCCGGAACCGCTCCTCGCTGCGTCGTAGGGCGGCCTCGGCCTGCCGTCGTCTCTGCCGGTCGTCGGCCTCCCGCAGTTCGCGCTGCACCGCGGGGACGAGTCGGCTCATGCGATCCTTGAGCAGGAAGTCGTGCGCGCCGGCCCGCATGAGTGCCGCCGCCGTCTCCTCGCCGACCTGGCCGGAGACGACGATGAACGGGATATCGAGGCCGCTGGCGCGCAGCTGCATCAGGGCCGCCTCGGCGCCGAACGCCGGCATGTGGTAATCGCAGATCACCAGGTCCGGAGGCCGGGTACGGAGAACCGACGCGGCCGCCTCGGAGTCCTCCACCCGATCGGAGGTCACCTCGAAANCGCCGCGTCGCAGTCGTTCGATGACGAGCACGGCATCGTCGTCGCTGTCCTCGATCATGAGGACGTGAATGCGTGGCATCATGCGCACCTGTCTCGCCGTCATCTAGCCGGCCGTCACCCAGCCCGCCACCACCTACATCTCCGGCCGCCGCTCAGCCAGCTGCCGCTTCACCCTTCCGCGGCGGGTGAGGCATCGGCATTGGCACCGGAATCGGCATCGCTCTGGGTGTTCTGGGTGGACTGCCGGTTGAGCAGCAGCCAGTACATTCCCGCCGTCCGCACCGCCTCGGTGAACTGGCCGAAGTCGACCGGTTTGACGATGTAGCTGTTGACGCCGAGATCGTAGCTGGCCACGATGTCCCGTTCCTCGTGGGAGGAAGTCAGCATCACCACCGGCACGGTCCGAAGGGCCGGGTCGCCTTTCAGTCGTTGCAGGACCTCCAGGCCGTCGACCTTCGGCAGCTTGAGATCGAGTAGAACGACCTTCGGATCCCTGTCCGGCGACCGGTCGGCGTAGGGGCCGGTACAGAAGAGGAAGGCGAGCGCCTCGGCTCCGTCCCGGAGAACCTCGATCGAAGCCATGATGTTCTTTGTATGCAGCGCGTGCAGGGTAAGTTCGATATCGTCGGGATCATCCTCCACCAGCAGAATGTTCGGTCTTTCGATGTTCACGCCGATACCTCCTCGCTCAGAGTGAAGAAGAAGGTCGCGCCTTTCCCCTGCGCCGCCTCCGCCCAGANCCGCCCGCCATGGCGGGCGATGACGCGCTGGCACAGCGCGAGACCGACACCCGTTCCCTCGAACTGTTCCGAGCGGTGCAGCCGCTGGAACACCCCGAACAGCTTGTCCGCATACCGCGGATCGAAACCGGCCCCGTTGTCGGCGACGTAGAAGACCACCCGCCCGTTCTCGCGGCGGCTGCCGATCTCGATGCGGGCGGGGTCACGGCCCCGGGTGAACTTGACCGCGTTCGACAGCAGGTTGGTGTAGACCACCTTGAGCAGCACCGGGTCGGCCACCCCACGGGGAAGATCCCCGACGGTGATCCGCACCGGGCGGCCGGCGCGGTCGCCCTCTTGCTCCGCCAGCACCGCGGACACGATCGCCGCCGGGTCCACCTCCCGCTTACTCATGGGCTGCCTGCCCAGGCGGGAGAAGGCGAGCAGGTCGTCGATCAACGCGCCCATCCGGTCGGAGCTGCGTTGCACCCGGTCGAGATAGCCGCGGGCCTGCTCGGGCATGTCCTCGGCGTACTCGTCCATCAGGATTCGGGAGAAACCGCTCATCGACCGCAGTGGCGCCCGCAGGTCGTGGGAGACGCTGTAGGTGAAACTGCCGAGCTCGTCGATGGCCTCGTGCATCCGCTTGTTGGCCTCGACGAGGCGCGTGTTCGCCTCCGCCAACCGGGCGTTCGTCCCCGCCAACCGCTCGTTGGCCGCGGCCAGATCGGCGGAGACGCGCAGTCTTTCGGCATCGGCATGATCCAGCCGCCGGCAGATCCCGACGGTGACCGCCAGCAGCATGACCACGGTATAGGAGACCACCAGGGCACCCCGGAACGCGACGCCGTAGAACCCGAGCCGCCACAGCGCCACCGCGGTCGTCCCGACAAGGACCGGGACGATGACCGTGGCCGGCAGCAACTGGCGGGCGACGCCCCCGCCGGCCCCGGAACTCGCCAGGATCGCCAGCGGGGTATAACCCAACCGCGCCAGCGTCGCTCCGACCGACAGCACCAGCGTGGCGACCGCCGCCGGGACGGCGACCCTCGTGTAACCGGAAGTGAAATCGACCCCGTACAGATAGCTCAGCAGCACCGTAAAGGAGATGAACCCCGCGACGCAGACCAGGGCCTGGGCCACGTACCTTCCTCGCCACCGGCGGGTATCGAACAGTAGCAGGGCGAGCGACAACAGCGCCAGAATGGCCGCGCCGAAAGGCACGATCCGCCCCGGATGAGACTGCGAGGCTGTGGCCTGGTCGATGAAGAGAAGTTCGTCTATGCCGAAATTCCGATCCACGGCCGACTCGACGAGAGAGAGTCCGGAGATCGCCAGTGCAAGGGCGGCGGCCCCCTGTCCCGCCGCCCGGACGGCGGTTCGCCGCCGGCCGAGTCGGCTCCACAGCGAGAACCCGAGCAGCAGACCGCAGACGGCTCCGTTTGGTTTCGTCGACGGCCAGACGGGTTTGATGCTCGTGAGCACGTGGTTGTCCAGGGTCCAACCGAGTAGCGTGACCGCGGCCATCACGATCGTGAACAC
Source organism: Frankia sp. CeD (assembly GCF_000732115.1). NCBI lineage: Bacteria > Bacillati > Actinomycetota > Actinomycetes > Frankiales > Frankiaceae > Frankia > Frankia sp. CeD. The sequence continues at coordinate 9,793 of NZ_JPGU01000060.1, read as the reverse complement.
GGCGGCCCAGGATGCGACGGTCTCAAGTCGCGACGCGTGCGCACCGTCGCCGGCGGGCCAGGCCGGTGTCCCGCTGCCCGCACCCACCCGCACCGGCTTGGCCGGTCCGCGACCCTCTGGGTTCATGGCTCTCCTAGCGCCCGAACACGATCGAAAGATTCGCTCTTCGTGAGAGGTCATGACCGTTGCGTGATACCCGCGATCGCCGCCCTCACGCCGCCATCCACCAGCGACCACCTCCCCGGGGAGGTCTTGGGAACGGTGGATCGCCCCGCTGGGCGAGGTCGGGTAGAGCGCCCAGCCGAGGAGACGCCGGCTGACTGACATGATCAGCGGGCCGGTGGTCGGGGGCAGGTCCGCCAAACTTCAGGAGGACTACCAGTCCTCGATCGATTTGCTGCGGAAGGAAACCGGGAAGACGATCCGGTTCCAGCGGGCAACCGACTACGCCGCCGTCATCGAGGGGCAGCGCAGCGGCAAGGTCGATATCGCGCTGTACGGGGCACTGTCCTATCTGGTCGCCCGCACCTCCGGAGTGCGGGCGACGGCGGTCGCCGCGGCGCTCGCGGAGAAAGGTGGTTCGCCGGGCTATCGCTCCTACGGCGTGGTGAAGACCGGTTCGCCGATTCACGACCTCGCGGGTTTCAAGGGTAAGAAGGTCTGCCTCGTCGACCCGAACTCGACCTCGGGCTACCTCTATCCGCGGGCTGGGCTGATCGACGCCGGGGTGAACCCCGACAGCGAGATCACCGCGGTGCTGGCCGGCACGCACGATGCGTCGGCGCTCGGCGTGGCCAAGGGGCAGTGCGACGCCGGGTTCGCCTACGACGCGATGGTCGACAAGAAGCTGATCGAGAAGGGTCAGCTCAAGGCCGGCGAGCTGACCACGGTGTGGAAGTCCGACCTCATCCCCGGATCACCGATCGCGATCAGTGACGACCTCGATCCCGCGCTCAAGGACAAGATCGCCAAAGTGATCCAGGAGCACATGAACATCGACTACCTCGAGTCCCATGGGTTCTGCACACCCGGTAAGTGCATGGTCGACGAGTCCGGCGACTGGGGTTTCGTCAAGGTCGCCGACACCTTCTTCGACCCGGTGCGGCACGTCTGCGAGGTCACGAAGGCCAAGAGCTGCACGGCGGCGGAGTGAGCGCCGTCCGCTTCGAGGGGGTGACCAAGCGGTTCGGCCAGACGCTCGCCCTCGACGAGGTGTCGTTCACCGTCGAGCCCGGCGAGGTGGTCGTCCTGCTGGGGCTGTCCGGTTCGGGCAAGTCGACGCTCCTGCGGCACGTCGACGGCCTGCATGGGGCAAGCGCGGGCCGGGTCATCGCGCTCGGCACGGACGTCGGCCAGGCGCGGGGCGCGCGGTTGCGGGAGCTGCGTCGCCGGATCAGCTTCGTGTTCCAGCAGTTTCACCTGGTCGACAGCCTCTCGGTGCTGGAGAACGTGTGCACCGGCGCGCTCGGCAGGCTGCGTGGCCTGCGGCTGGGTCTGGTCACCTATCCGCGGGCGGTGCGACTCGAGGCGCTGGAGCACTTGGAACGGGTCGGGCTCGCGTCACAGGCGTTCCAGCGCGCGGACACGCTGTCGGGCGGGCAGCAGCAGCGGGTCGCGGTCGCGCGGGCACTCATGCAACGCCCGGAGATCCTGCTCGCGGACGAGCCGGTTGCCTCCCTGGACCCGGAGTCCTCGGCGCAGGTGATGGGCCTGATCCGCGAAATCGCGAGCGAACGGAACCTGACCGTGCTGTGCAGCCTGCACCAGGTCGAGCTGGCGCTGTCGTGGGCCGACCGGATCGTCGGGTTGCGCTCGGGCCAGGTCGTGCTGGACAAGGCTGCGGGCGACCTTGACCACCAGCAGGCCGTTGCCATGATCTACCGAGCCGGCCCGCTGCGGGCCATCGCGTGACGGGGCGAACCCTCGCCCGGCCCAGGACCGATTCGGTCCTGGGCATGGCCGCGCTGCTGGGGCTGCTCGGCCTGGCCGGGTGGGCCTTCGCCGCGCTGTCGATCAACGTCGCGACGCTGATCGACAGCGGGCGGAACGCGGCCGACTTCGCCGCCCGGATGCTCCCCCTGGACTTCCCCACCGCGGGGGAGCTGCTGCGCCTGACCGGCCAGACCATGTCGATCGTCATCTGCGCCACGCTGCTGTCGGTGGTGCTCAGCACGGGGCTTGCGGTCTTGGCTGCCGGGAACACGGCGCCGCACCGCGGTGCACGGTTCGGCGCGCGGACAGTGATCGTCGCGGCCCGCGCGGTGCCGGACGTGGTGCTGGCGACCGTGTTCTTTCGGCTGTTCGGGTTCGGCGCGCTGGCCGGGGTTCTCGCGATGGGACTGCATTCGGTCGGCATGGTCGGCAAGCTCTACGCCGACGCGGTCGAGCAGATCGACGAGGGCCCGCGTGAGGCCATGCGCGCGGGCGGCGCGGGCCGTGGGAGCTGGTGGCCGGCGTGCTGCCGCAGGTGCTGCCCGCGTTCGTGGCGACCGCGCTGCACCGGCTGGACATCAACCTGCGGGTCTCGGTCGTCCTCGGCTTCGTGGGTATCGACGGGCTCGGCCGCGCCATCGCGACCGGCTGCTGATCGTGTGTGTGCGGGGCATCCCCGATCTGGTGCTGGCGATCGTGTTCGTGGTGATCACCGGGCTCGGTGCGGTCGCCGGGGTGCTCGCGCTGGGCGTCGGTGCTGTCGGGCTGCTCGGCAAGCTCGTCGCGGACTCCGTGGAAGAGGTCGACCCGGGTGTCGAGGACGCGCTGCGCGCCACGGGATCGAGAACGAGCAGCTGCCCCGACCGGGCGCCGAGCTGCCGATCGAGTTCGCGCTGCTGTCCTTCGAGGGCAAGCTGCGGGCCGCGGGCGTGACGACCGTGTTCCACGGCATCTCCTTCGAGGACACCCACCACGACATCCCGCGCAGCGTGGGCCAGGCGGAGAAGACGTGCGAGGCGATCGATGCTTATACCGGCGGGCTCGTCGACCACCGGATCCTGTACCGGCTCGACGTGCGCAGCCCGGAAGCGCTGTCCGCGCTGGCGCGGCGGTTGGACCAGGTTCCCGACGGCGCCCTGGTCTCCCACGAGGACCACACCCCGGGCCAGGGCCAGTACGCCGTCCGCGAGCACTACGAGCGCTATTTGATGGGCAGCCGCGGCATGTCCGACGCGGAGGCTCGCGAGCATGTCGACCAGCTCATCGCCGACCGGGACGGCAGGCTCGACATCCGCGAGGAGGCCCTGGTCTGGCTCGCCGCGCGCTCGGCGCGAATCCGGCTGCTCGGGCACGATCCCAGCTCGGCCGCCGAGATCGCCGAGCTGCGGGACCGCGGCTGCGCGGTCGCCGAGTTCCCCACCACGATCGAAGCGGCGGAAGCCGCCCGCGCCCACGGACTTCCCGTCGTCATAGGCGCCCCGAACATCCTGCGGGGACGTTCCCACAACGGCAACGCCTCCGGCCGTGACCTGGTCGGCCGCGGCCTGGTGACCGCGCTGGTGTCGGACTACCTGCCCTCCGGTCTGCTCGCGGCCGCCATGCTGCTCGCCGAGCAGGGGCTCGCCACCCTGCCGGCCGCCATCGGCCTGGTGACCGCCGGGCCGGCCGAGGTCGCCGGACTTCCCGACCGCGGTCGGCTCGAGCCGGGGCTGCGCGCTGACTTTGTGCTGGTCGAGCCGCGCCGCCCGTGGCCGGTGGTGCGGTCCGTGTTGTCATCCTGGGGTGTCTGGTGACAATCGGGGGTGCGGCGGTGACCCGGTGGCCGGTTCCCGAGCCGGAGATTCCGGCCGGGACGGATCCCGCGCTGGCCGCAGCCGCCCGCGCGGCGGTGGGCGCCTTTCGCGATGCGCGCGAGCGGTATACGCGCGCGGAGCTCGCCGAGAAGGTCGGCATGGGCGCCGACGGCACCCTCACCACGCGTCTGGACCTGCTGGTCGACACCGCCGTGGCGGAGGTGGTGAACGCCCAGCGGGTCAACCTGATCAGCGAGGAGATCGGTGTCATCGACAACGGTTCGGCGGTCACGCTCGTGGTCGATCCGGTCGACGGCACCGCCAACGCGGTCGCGGAGGTGCCGTTGTCGGCCTTCTCCGGCGTGGTCGCCGTCGACGGCAGGGCGACCGAGGCCCTCACCGTACGTATGGTTGGACACCGGCCGCGGCTGGCATGCGAAAGTCGGCCTCCCGTCGCCCTACTGGACAACAGGCCGGCGCGCACTCGACGGCGCCGCGGTCAGCCTCCTGCGGCCGCAGGCCAAGAACGAGGCGGCGTGGCTGCGGGTAAGCCGCCGGGCCGCGCGGGTGCGCATCCTGTCCAGTAGCTGCCTGGAGGCCGCCCTCGTGGCGCAGGGCTCCACGGACGCCTTCGCGGACGCCGGCTCGGACACGCACCGCATCATGGACATCGCCGCCGCGTCCGTGCTGGTCCCGGCGGCGGGCGGCGCGGTGATCGACGCCTTCGGCCGCCCGGTCGAGATCGTCCCCGACCTCAGCCGCCGATGGTCCGGCGTGATCGCGGCGACCCCGGAGCTGGCGCACCAGCTCGCGGACGAGATCAGCGGCTCTTCCTACTGATCCGTTCGCGTTACCCGGCCTTTTCCCGGGGAACGGCACGTCGCCGCCGCTGGTTGCCTGCGCCGGCATGATGGTGAGCCGGACAGCAGGTGACGCACGACAACAGCCCGCCGGCGCATGCGCATACGACCGGACCGTGTTCGGCGACGAGCCGATCAGCCGGTGATGCTCAAGAAACTCCTTGACCGGCCCGATCGGCAGACGGTCCTCCGTCCACTGCGACGCTCCTCGTCGTCGGCGGCNACCAGCTCGCCGCCGGGGGTGCGGCCGCTCCTTGCGGATGATGACCCGTATCCCCGGCGGCCAGCGTCCACACCCGTTTCTGGACCACCAGCCGCCGGGAGATCGCCGGCAGGGTCTTCTCCACGCCGTCGACCGGATCGAGCCGATCGCGGCCATGTACGCCGCGGGGGCAGAAGCCGCTGTCGCCGGTCATCACCCGGACCAGATGGCCTGGAACGGGACAGCGCGGCCACCGGCTCGGCCCCGTCGATCCGGTCATGGTCGCTCCCAACGCCGTCACCATCCTCGCAGCCTGCCGGTTCAACAGGTCCGTGCCGCAATGGTCTTCGTTGATCTCCTGGTCGCCGATCAACACGTTGCTCTCATAGGACCTGTTGACCAAGTTCCTCTCGTTCCCAGCGCACCCGCCGGAACCCGTCAAGCGGCCCAGATCGATGATCGTNAACTTGATCGAATTTTGATTACTGCAAGCGTTTTCTAGGTCGCACCCACTTTGGATCATGGGGAAGCGTGATCCGATGCGCACGATCGGGTGAGGCGGAGTCGCGGCCATGTGCCTGTAGCCTGCAGATTCAGGGAAGCCTCGCGTGTGTGGCGACCATTACCTCCAGGGATGCGGACGGCGAAGTAGACTTAAGGCCGATTAAGATCGGTATACGCTTGCATACCGATGGCGGCATCCGCGCAGGAGGCAGGAGGCAGCGGTGGCAGACGGCCAGCAGCAGCCCGGCGGGGAGCGGACGTCGACTGACGTCAACCCTAAGGTTGTGGTCGCGGCGTTGCGAAGGGATCCGGCGATCCGGTTGCGGGTCCTTGTTCATCACGAGACGACCACCAGGTTGCTGGCACCACTGCGCGAGCTGTGCCGGGTGGCCGTCGACGACGGTGAGACCACTGTCGTCAACGCGATCAGCAGCGTGGGAGCGCACCGGCTCGACCTCTCATCGCGGGCTGTGACATCGGGTTCGGTGATATCAACAATCTGATCCACCTCGTCCGCGAGTACGAGCACGCAGGTGTTTACGCTGTGTGAATTGAGGACAAGGCATTCCCTAAGAGGAACAGTTTCCCGCCCGGTCAGGAGCTCGCCGACGCAAACGAGTTCGTCACTAAAATTATGATGGTGAAGGATGTTCTCCAGGGCAAGGGCTTCATGTTGATCGCCCGGGTGGACTCCCCGATCGCGGGAACCGGCGAGGAGGACGCGATCTGGCGGGCCACTCTGTACCGGTGGTCCGGTGCTGAATCTTGCGCGTCGTTTTCGCGGCGGTGGATGCCGCTCTCCCCAGCATTCTCGAGTCCGGTTCCGCCGCCATCGAGTCGCGGCTCGCCTCAGTCGCCCAGGTGCTCGAGATGATTGGAAACGGCAAAGTGACCGCCGCTGACATCGCCTTCGCCGAGGAGGTGAAGCGCCGGCGCGCAGGGTAGGTCCATGAGCAATGCCGCCGGTGGCCTGACAGGCGGTTTTACTCGCCGTAACCAGCGCCGCCCGAGTGCGGGCACTCAGGCTGGTCAACCCCATGACGACAGTGTGTGTTGACGATCGAAGGAAGGGCCATGGAGAACGTGTCTGACAATGCCAACGATCGTGCGGACGCCGAACTGCGACGCCGCTTGGAGGAGGACGTACACGCGGCGGCCATGCACGACGGGCTCGACGTCCCGCCCTCCACCTGGCACGGTTTGGAGGTGGCAAGGCGGGCCCGGGGCCCGANGACGAGCTGGGAGTACAACCGCGCGCGGCTGGCCGACACACTCGACGCGGTGGCAAGTCACATTCCCAGCCTTGATCGGGCCATACTGGACTGGGCCGTGGCCGCCAAACTCCCTGGCCAGTCGTTCTTCGACGCCTGGGAGCGGGACGGCTACCAACTGCCCGGGTTGCGGCAACACTCCAAGCTGCTAGAAGCGTGCATCACGGCCGCAAACCCTCAGCCAGCGGACGTCGTCCTAGATCTCGGTTGCGGCGACGGCGCGCTCGTGGCCAGGCTCCCGCTCGTCGCGCGTCTGGACCTGCTCGACAGCAGCGTGCGGATGCTCGAGCGCGTCCCACTGAGCCGGCCGGGCAGGAAGGAGACCCGACTGGTCCACGCCGATTACCTCGACTACAGACCGGACACACGGTACGATGCGATCATCGCGGTCATGTCGTTGCATCACGTCGACCACGACCAGATTTCTCGGGCCCTGGAAAAATGCTACCGGGAGCTTTTCCCTGGTGGCCGCCTGGTCCTTGGCGAGACATTTCTCGACACCTCGGCACTATCGAGCCAGAACGACATCGACGATGTCTGCGACGTCTACTATCGGAAGATAGTCAATGCTGCGGAGCAGAACTGTTACCGCCATGCGCTCAAGGACGCACAGATACTCGACCGGATCCTTCGGCGCTCCGGGGAGTACATGCGGACTCGGGAGCAGTGGAGAAGGTTGCTGACACGGGCGGGATTCTCGGTGAAAGCCAGCCGGACGACTTCACCCGAGATCCGCTACGGCTACCTGCTGGCCGTTCGTCCTCCCGAGGACGACCAGTAAGTCGGCCGGTCGTGAAGCATCTGCGCCCGGGGTAGGTCCATGAGCAACACCGCCGGCGGTCTGACACCGGGTGTTCACCCGCTGAACCAGCGCCACCCGAGTTCCTGGCACTCTAGCTTGGACGGCGCGGAATCAATGGGCCGGAATGATATGAGGAATCGTTATGGAAGAGAGTGCCGTGAACAAATCTGAGGCTGAATCTGATGCGGAAGCCCTGGCACGGGCCTACGAGAAATNGCGATCCGCTGTTCCGCTTCATCCGCGGCGGGAAGCCCTGGTCGGCGGCCATGCGGTCCGCATTGGGCGTGTGTTCAGCGACACACGTCCGGTTTCCGTAAGCGCTTGCAGTAGAGTTGCCATGCGAGCTCGGTCGCTGGGATCTAGTTCGCCTGAGGGGTTGGCCGGGGTTCCGGCGGCCCCAGGGCTCTTGCAAGGATGCGATTCGGTCGGTTTAGCCAGCTCTGTCGGTTTCGGGTGATCGGTCCTGGTAGAGCGGTATGGGGGACCGCGGGCACGGCTGGACCACGTGTCGCGGACACGAAAGCAGGCACGCCGCTTGTAGATCACGGAGATGTCTTATGTCCTCGTGGTCTGGAGTGCGGCGTGCCTGTGGGCGCATTGTCGCGCGCCGCGGCCGGCGCGGCCGAGCTGATCGAACGCGACGGCCGCACCTGGCATGAGGAGGACTCCGAGTGAGACACCCTCTGTCAACCCTCAGGCGGCCCGGTTCGAGCGCGTGGGCGCGGCAGACAGACCGGCTACACCCACAACACGATCGCGCGGGGTCGCTGGCCGCCCATCCCTGACTCGCCATCAGTCCCCGGCGTAGCCACCGGGACCCGCCGCCGGGACCCGCCACCCGGTCAGCCCGCCTGGCGACCGGGATCACCGTGCCCGGAGCCTACGTCAAGTTCCACCGCCTTCTGCAAGGGCTTACACTCAAGCTGGCGGTAGGCGTTTACGGANCCCTCGGTGGCCACCGCCACACCTGCTCGACTCGGGAGGTCCCTCTTTGTCCGCCACGCCCCAGCGCTCCCCAAGCCCTCAGTCCGCTCCCCGAGGAGACGCATGACCTCCGCAGGTGCGCTCGACGGCAAGGTGGCCGTCGTCACCAGTTCCAGCAAGGGGATTGGCCGTGCGTTGGCGACCGGCCTCGGTCAGGCCGGCGCAAACGTGGTCGTCAACTACAAGAACGACCGCGCGGGCGCCGAGCAGACGTGCCGGCGTATACANGAGGCAGGCGGCATCGCCGTGGCGGTCGGCGCTGACGTAGGCGTCCCCGAGGACGCGCAGCGGTTGATCGACACGGCCCATTGCGAGCTTGGCAGCATCGATGTGCTCGTCAACAACGTCGCGCATGTCCGTCTTGGCCCGGCACAAGCGACGACTCTCGAGGACTGGGGCGACGCCATCAGCACCAACCTTCGGGGCGCCTTCCTGACGACCATAACCGCGGTGGCCGCAATGGGGGAGCGGGGTGGATCTATCATCAACATCTCAACCTGTGCCGACACCCTGATGCTCCGATACCACGCCGTCTACACCGCATCAAAGGGCAGCCTGGAGGCGATGACACGCCACCTCGCCCTGAGGCTCGCGCCGCGTGTGCGCGTCAACGCCATCGCGCCCACGGCCACGCGTATGGAGCGCAACTGGCAGGACAACCCCGACTTCGATCGAAGCTGGAGCGCCGTCATTCCGCTGGNCCGCATGGCGACGCCCGAGGACTACATCGGCCCGCTGGTGTTCCTGGCGTCGGACGCCTCGTCGTTCGTCACCGGGGAGATCCTCCACGTCGACGGGGGCTGGACACTCCAGGGCCCTGCCCCGGACATGCGGCACTACGACTTCGAGACGGACCGGCATCGCGGGCGAGGAGGCCCTGACAGATCTTGAACTGCTGCTTGCGGCGTTCCGCGAGTCCATCGTCTCGCGCGGGCTGCGGATCGCCGCGCTGGGGCTGCTACGGGCCCCACTCTCCTACATAGCCATCGACAAGGAGCCATCCGCGACGGCACCGCATAACGACGAGCGCGCCATAAGAAGGTGTTTGAGATCGTCGGTTGGACGATGGGACCGCGGGCGGCATAAGCCGGCGGAGTTATGTTGTTCCGCTCGCGGGGCGGCACGTCGTGTCACGGATCTCGATGCTCACGGGCAGCACGACCACTTCCGAGGCGTCCAGGTTCTGGGAAGCATCCGGAACAGCGTCGAGGAGACTGAGCAGCAACTCGGCGGCGATCTTCCCCTGACGGGCCAGCGGCTGGACGACCGTCGTCAGCTCGAACACCTCTGCCTTGTCGTGCCCGCCGAAGCCGATAACAGACATGTCCTCCGGCACGCGGAGCCTGGCACGGCGCAACGCCCGCAGCGCACCCATCGCCATCTCGTCGTCCGCGACGAACACCGCCGTGGGCGGCGACTCGACCGAGAACAGCTCAGCCATGGCC
>NZ_JPGU01000059.1:0-18179 GCF_000732115.1 Frankia sp. CeD | reverse complement strand
CAGCTCCTCACCCACCTCACCCAGCACGACCCCGACGCCGCCGAAACCCTCTGGCGCCACCACCTCACCACCACCCCCCACACCCCCCACCAACCCACCACCCCCCTCGACCTCCTCGGCGAGTAGTCAGATCTCCTCGGCGAGGAGTGAACCCCGGGCGTCCGCTTGCCGTTCGCGACGCTCCTCCCGGATCCGGGGACCGCTGTGGGCGCGGCATCGGTCCTCCGGTGGAGACCACGACGACACATCCAGAGAATCGGCGGTGAGGCAACCGTCGAATGCCACACAATGCCGCCATGCTGTGGTCGGTGCGCCGCGTTTCGCGTTACCGTGTGCCGCATGCCGTCGGCAGGTCTGGCCTGGCAGACACTCTCCGATCCGGGCGCGCTCGCCCTGGTCGACCCCGAGTCCAACCGGGCCGCCGCGCTGGCCCGGCCGCACCCCGCGGACCTGCCCATGGTCCAGATCGTCGACCTCGAACGTCTCGTCTGCGGTTGGCTGGCTCCGGCCAGCCGCCCGCAGTCCGAGCGGCACCTCCGTGAGCAGATGATGGTCGATCCGCTGCACACCCTGCGCGGGATGTGCTGGCTCATGGCGATGTGGGTCGTCGCGATACATCTCCGGACGGGACGACAGCCGACCGCCGTCGTCGCCGACCTGGCGTTCCCGGGGATCTGGCGAGGACCGGAGGCCCCGAAAAACGCCCAGCTCTGGGAGAACCTCGCCGGGCGGATTCGGCTCGGCGTCCTCGCCGCTCTCACCAGCGACGCGGCGACCGACGAACAGTTTCGCGAGGCGCTGCGCCATCCCGCCGACATCACGTCGATTCTGGTGCATTACGCCCTGCCCATGATGGCGGGCCTGCACCGGCAAATGCTCGACAACGGCGTGGATCCGAAGGAGATGGCGGGCACGTTGGCGCTCTACACCGTAGACCCGCAGGAACGGACCACCGCCTGCTTCCGCCCGCTGACCTGATCAGCGGCCGTCACCCCCGGGCTGCGTCTTGCGGGTCGGCGAAGGACGCGGGCCACGAGCCGCGGCGGCCGAACGCGCCGCGGAACCGAGGCGTAGCGACGGTGCGGCACGCAGGGGCGCATTCGGCCGGGCCGACCGGGCCGGGGTGGCCAGCGACCCCGGGCTCGGCACGGGCGACGCCGGACCCGGGACGGGCGACGCCGGACCCGGGACGGGCGACGCCGGACCCGGGACGGGCGACGCCGGACCCGGCACGGGCGACGCCGCGGAGAGGACGGGAACGGCCGAAGCGGCGGGCCCCACCGCAACCGCGGGGACGGTCTGGTCGGCGGCGTCGATGTAGACGACGCGGGTACTACCGCCGTGTCCGTGGATGGCAAGCAGCGTCTCCATCGTCGGATAGATCCCGATGGAATCGTGTTCGGAGTCCCACCACAGCACGCAGGTGCCGTCGGGGGCCTGCGCCCCGAACGCGACCGCACCCGTCCCGGAGACGCCGGAGACGTCAACGTCNCNCNCCAGCTNAANCCGCCGCACCTGGCGAGCGGACATCGCCACGACCTCCTCACGGGGCACCGTACCGTACCCGTAGGCATCGCCCGCGATCCGGCTGGCGCAGCCGACTCAGCGCCGTCGCCGACCTCGTGCCTCGCAACCAGCGGGGCGTCGCGGCTCGGCCGGATCGACCGGCCGATGCTACCTCTCAGGCGGACTTCGGCCGGTTGGCCCACGGTAGCCGGCAATGTCGGGGTGGGTCATCCGTATGCCGTCGTGGCAGCGCGAGGGTGATCCCAGCACGCGGTAGCTCCACGCGGTAGCTCGCGGGTGGACCGGATGTGTCCGGGCGCGGGGACACCGCCCGAGCATGACGGTCACCTNGCCCGATGCACGGTCACNGCGGAGGCGGGCCGGTCCGCCGGCGGTCCGAGATATCGGTCATAGCCGGTCTCATTCCGTAGCCGACGGGCCAGGAACGCGACCGTACTCAGAGCGTTGATGATGTTCCGTGACGACGGCAACGGCGGCACTTCGGCCGCCACGCGGCCCTAACCCGATCCGGAACCCTGCCCCGCTCTGGCAACCGGACTGCCGCGGCGCGCGGACGCCTCACCCAACAGCTCGGCAATCTCCTCCACACAGCCGCCACAGCCCGTCCCGGCATCACATCGCTCGCCGACGGCGTCAACGTCGCAGGCACCCGAGGCGATCACGTTGCGTAGCAACCGGTCGGACACCGCGAAGCACGAACAGACGAGCACCGCACCTCACCACGCCCGAGACAGCCAGCACGCGGACGGCCAAGCGGCAGTTCGCGACCCTGTCGATCCGTCGATCTGTCGATGATCCTTCGACCCCGTGGAGCGGTCGACCCCGTGGAGCGGCCTTAGCTAAGGCTTCCCTAAGCAGAGGATGCCATGGGCCACCCGCCGCAGGCAAGACAGTCGCGCATCCGCGACATCATCGTGGCACTGGGCCGGAAATCGGCCGGACCCGACAGTCCCGCCGGGCCCGAGATCCGGCCGGACTGCAGATCGGCCGGATCAGCCGAGATCCGGCTCGCCCAGAATCAGCTGTCGGGCCACGGAACGATCTCGACCCGACGGTTGGCCGCCCGTCCCCGAGGCGTGGCGTTGTCGGCCACCGGCCACCGGGAACCGAACCCGGCGACGCGTATGAGGTCGGGACGTACGCCCCGGTCCGTCAGGTAGTCGGCAATCACCTGGGCCCGGTCCAGAGACAACGCCTGATTGAGGGTCGCCGACCCGGAGGCGTCGGCGTGGCCGCCGACCAGGACCACGACCCGGCCGGCGCGCAGCGCCGCCGCCACCCGGTCAAGCCAAAGGCGGGCCGGGGGGCTCAGCGTTGCTGCGCCGACCGGGAACGTCACGTTCCGAGCGTCGAGGGCGGCGCGTAGGGCCGCGAGGGCCCCGGCATCGGAGGTGGACTTCGCCGCCGCGGCGGCAGGCTTCTCGCGCGGGACGACAAGCCGGTTGTCCAGGGTGGCATCGGGGACGGTGGTACCGGCCGCTGCCAGCACCTGGGCGCCGAGGCGCCGCCTCGTGGCCTCGTCGGGGGCACTGCCGGCCACCGCCACGGTCGTCCCGGAGACCGTGACCGAGTGGCTCCCGGGAAAACCGCGCAGCGCCGCCGCGACGGCGGCCACCACCTCCACCGGCGGCTCCGCCACGGCCGGGTCGACCCGGACCTCACCGGTCACCGAGCCGCCGCTCGCGTCCGCCACGGCAGCGAGCAACGCGGCACGGCTCGCCCGGTCGGGCACGGTCGCCGTGATCGACAGTCCTCGGCCGGCCACAGCGAGCACCAGGGGGCGCGCAGGTTCGGTCGCGATGACCACGTCGTCGCCGAGACGCGCGGAGGTCGTGCCGGCGACCGCGGCCGAGGCTCGCGCCTGTTCGGCGGCGGCGGCACTCGGGAAACGACCGGTGACAACCGCCTCACGCCCCTCGACGTGAACCTGGGCGTGCACGCCGCCGGTGGACCGGACCGCCGCGGTCGCCCGGGCTGCGAGATCATCCTCAATGGGACCGCGGCGCAGGGCGAACGCGACAAGGGCAAGCAGCAACCACGCCAGCACGAGTGCGATGGCGAAGGCGACCGGGCGCGGACGTTGCAGACGCACGGTCGTGGACAGGGACATCGATCGGACTCCGAGCGGGATCGGACCGGACGCGGGATCTTCGAGGTGGCGCTGATCGTCGGGACAGGGCCGATCTTCGAGGTGGTGTGGGGAGAGGGGTGCCGCAAGGTCGGACGCGGCCGGGAAAACCGCTGTCCCGCAACTTTCGCACATCGGTCCCAGAAGTAACGCATCGGGGCGAAAGATGCACCCNCCTGGGGAGCCACACCAGGCCGACAGCGGTCGGATCGGCACCGGTCGGATCGGCACCGGCCACCCACCGCGATCAGTTCGCGTGCGCTCCATCGGCTCGCGCCACCGGTGTGACCCGCATCGCCATGCTGGAGGTGGCCGGCGGGGCGGGCGGAGGCACCGGTGACGGCGGCGGCGCCAGTGAAGACGGCGGCGGCGCCAGTGAAGACGGCGGCGGCGCCAGTGAAGACGGCGGCGGAGACGGCAGTGGCACGGACACCGGTGCCAGCGCGTTCGGCGCAAGCTGCGATCCGGCTCCCGGCACGGCCGGCTGCCCAGCGGCACTCCCCACGAAACCGACCCGGGACCGCCACCCGGCGACGAGCGCGACCGCACCGGCGGCGCCGCCCAGGACCGCCCATCCGGCGACCGCGTCCAGGAGATAGTGGTTCGACGTCGACATGACGACGAACAGGGTCGCCGCCGGATAAAGCGCGCCGAGTACCCGGACCAGCGGTCGGCGCCCGAAGCGCACCAGCAGGAAACCGCACCACAACGACCATGCGCAGTGCAGCGACGGGAGCGCGGCGTACTGGTTCGTCAGTCCCTCCAGCCCGTCCGGGGCGGCGCTCGCGCTACCGCTCCACCATCCCCAGCCCTCGAAGTGGGACATGGTGTCGACATAGGACGTGCCGGTGAGCAACCGGGGCGGGGCGGTCGGGAACAGGAAGAACCCGACCAGGCAGATCAGAGTGGTGATCACCAGCGTCCAGCGGGCCTGAGCGTACCGGGGGGGGTGCCGACGATGCATCCACACCAGCAGGGCCGGCGTCACGACGAAGTGCAGCGTCGCGTAGTAGTAACAACAGACGACCGCCAGCACCGGTACACTCTGCAACCAGCGGTTGAGCCCGAGCTCGGGATCGAGATGCAGGAAGGTCTCCAGGCGCAGGAGATCGTGGCCCATCCGCATCGCCTCGCCGGTGGAGGCGTCGGCCACGGCACGGGTGCCGGTGTAGGAGTAGTACAGGATCACCAGCATCAGCACCTCGACCCACCAGACCAGCAGGCCGGTGGTCTGGTTGCGCAAGCGCCTCACTATGCACCTCTCGAACGTCGCACCCGCACGAGACGCCGCGCCCGCGCGCCTCGACGCCCTCGGGCAGGACCGCACGCGCGAACGGACCGGCGCACCGACCGTCGCGACGGGCCGGAGCGTCTCGACAGCTCGCTCTCCATACCCTTACTCAACAGCATGAGCCGTTCGCGACCGTCACGGGCCGATCCGTCGTTTACGACACCTCCCCCGGACGGAAATTCACCGCCTGCTCGCCCGCCCGACTCCTCCCCCTGACCGGCTGTCCCCGTCCCGCCACCCCGCCACCGCGCGCCATCCCGCGCCATCCCGCCCCCGCCATAGCGGTGGGAGCGGCCGAGGGCGCACATTGGCGACGCCCGGCACCGAACCGGTCGGGCCGGGCGTCGTCCACGCTGCCGCGGGTGCGAGGCCGCGATCGCCCGGTCAGGCGCCGGCGCCCGCCGCGCCGGTCCTGGGGGTGGCGGTCACGGGCCCGGGCGTGACTGTGCTCACCGCGGAGTCGAGGCTCACCACGGGGGCGAGCTGGTCGGACACCGGCAGCGCGCTGCCCGCCTTCCACGTGGCCCAGGGGACCGACCACGCGTTGCCGAGCTGTGAGGTGTCCGGCGGCCGACCGGTGTTGACGATGTCGATGATGTCACCGAGCCGGGTGAAGTTGTAGAACCACTGGGCGTCGGCGGGTGAGGCGTTCACGCACCCGTGGGAGACGTTGGCTCGCCCCTGGGAGGGCACCGACCAGGGGGCGGAATGCACGTACTGCCCGCCACTGGTGTAGTTGACCGCCCACTGGACCTTCTCGTAGTAGTAGTCCGGATTGCCCTGGGGGATGCCCACGGTGGCCGAGTCCATGATCACTTCGGGTGACTTGCCCAGCACGTTGTGCGGGCCGTCCATGCTCGGCAGACTGGGTCTGCNGAGACTGACCGGCATCGTGCGCAGCAGTTGCCCGTCCCGGAAGACCTTCATCGTGTGGGTGGCCGAGTCGACCTTGGAGACCTGGGCGGAGCCGATGACGAAGTCCATCGCCCGGTCCTTGACCCCGAGCCGGCCCCCGCCCGCGTCGTAGCCGGCGAAGTTAGCCTCGACGTGCACCTTCGTCCCGGGCTTCCAGTACCCCTCCGGTCGCCACATGACGACCCGGTTCGACAGCCAGTTCCACGCGCCGAGGACCGGCGGATCGGTCCGTACGACCAGCCGGCTCTGGACGGCGGCCCGACTGGACGCGGGGGCGCTGAACGTCAGGCTGATCGGCGCGCCGATCCCGACGGTCTGGCCCGCGACCGGCTCCCAGGAGACCTTGAACGACTTCGCCGGGACGCCGGTCACGAAGCTGGTCCGCACCGACGTCGTCCCGGCGATGCCCGTCGCCGGGGACGTTGACGCCTCGACGTCGTACCGCGAGTCGGCGAACAGCCCGCCGGAGGATGTCCAGGTCCGATGATCGGCCGAGAAGGTGCCGGGCATTGTCCCCGGCTCCGTCTTCTCCGACGCGCTCGCCCCCCGGTTGACGGAGACCGCGGCCAGCGGGGCGTTGCCGCGCACGACGATCGGGCTGGTCAGCGCCACCCCGGTAGCGCCGTCCCTCGGCGTGACCGTCACGCTCGCCGCCGGATCCGGGGCGGGGGTGGCCCCGGCCGGCGCCGGTGACGCCCCCCCGCCGGAACAGGCCGCCGCGGACAGCACCGCGGCGAGCAGAAGCGTCCCCCCCGGCCACCGCCGGGGCCGGCGACCAGGCGATTCCGCCGGCCGGGATTCCGGCCTGGCCGAGTGACCCCACCCACGGGAAATACGCGGGGGAATCATTACCGAGCGAGACATGTAATGCCCCCTCCCGAAGACCGCGCCGGCAGCATCGCCGGACGGGAAGCTACGTCCGAACGGTACCCAGAGATCAACCCCACGTACCCTCGATCAGCGTAATCTACGGCGCCAACCGGCAGATCATCACCCGGTGTCGAGCATCTTAATACGGAGAGTAGCACTCTCCAGGCGTCCCACATACACCCCTCCCCTTCTCCCCTTCTGACGCACGAACGCCTTCCCAGGTTGCCCGCCCCGGAGGACATTTCACCGACCACCCGAAACGACGGCCAGAACCCACGGCGATATCAAAGAAGACGCAACCCGTCACCCGCGCAGATGAGTTTCCGCAACCAGAGACGACTGGGCGGTACACGGCACCGCCGGCATGCGGGACCATTGACGTCTCACTGGCTTTCCATTGCCGGAAGCCGCCCGGACGGGCCACCACCGCGTGATCCCACCCCCGCGGTCCACACGGCTCGGAGGGGCACCCAGGCGACAGGCCGGGGCGACAGGCCGGGGCGCCGGGCGGCACGAGTCGGGCGCGCGAAACTCACCGTCGGTCCGGGATGTCACCCGGTCCAGCAGAATGGTCGGGCCACGTTCGGCGGTCTCCGGCCCGCACCGGTGCCGGCACGACACCGGTGCGGCGCCGGGACGGTCGGACCCACGGCAGGCCGATCGACCCGGTCGGGCGAAAGGCGCACTCCGGACAAGGGAAATGACCGTCCCACGACAGGGAGGCCACATGGCGATCGTTCTCGGGCCCAATCAGTATGGAAAGGCGGAGGTCCGTCTCGTCCACGTGGCGCGGAACGGACCGGTGCACCAGATCACCGATCTGAACGTCTCCACCGCGCTTCGTGGTGACTTCGCCGCCGCGCACCTGTCCGGCGACAATGCGCACGTGCTCACCACGGACGCGCAGAAAAACACCGTCTACGCCTTCGCCCGCGAGCACGGAATCGGCCAGATCGAGGATTTCGCGATCCGGCTGGGTCACCATTTCGCCGGATCCCTCCCGGGGATCGACGGCGCCCGGATAGAAATCGAGCAGTACCGGTGGGACCGCATCCAGGTGGATGGGGTGCCGCACGACCATGCCTTCAGCAGGTCGGCTGGGGAGAAAAGGACGACGGTCGTCACCCTCGACCGTGGCACGGCCTTCGTCGTGTCCGGACTCGCCGGGCTGGTCCTGCTGAAGTCGACCGGCTCGGAATTCTCGGGGTTTCTCCGCGACCGGTACACCACACTGCCCGAGACGACAGACCGCATCCTGGCGACAGAGGTCACCGCCCGCTGGCGCTACGCCCAGTCAGACCTCGACTTCGGGCGGCTGTTCGACGGGGTACGGACGGCTCTGGTCAGCACCTTCGCGAGCCTCCACAGCCTGGCTCTGCAACAGACCCTGTACCGGATGGGCGAGGCGGCGCTGACCGCGCNCGCCGACGTCGCCGAAATCCGCCTGTCAATGCCGAACAAACACCACTTTCTGGTTGATCTAGAACCGTTCGGGCTCGATAATCCCAACACGGTCTACTACGCTGCGGACCGGCCGTACGGCAAGATCGAGGGAACGGTCCTGCGCGATGACGCTCCCGACCCGGGGCCGAGCTGGCTGACCCTCCCGGGATTCTGCTGACCGGTGCGGACCCCCGACAGGCGGTGCGGCGTCCCGGACGCCTGTTCACGGGACGCCTGTCCCGGACGCCTGTTCACGGGACGCCTGTCCCGGACGCCCGTCCCAGCGGCGCAGCGTAAGGCGGTCGCCGGGCATAAGTGTGAGGGCATGCGCGGCGTCACCGTCGCGCACGGCGAGGGCCGCCATCCCCGCCGAGTCGACGTAGAGCACCGCCTCCCCCGGGCCGACCGAGCCGAAGGTGACCCCCACGGCCAGTTCAGTCATCGGGCCCGCGGCCGCGAGCGGGCCGGCCGCCTGCTCGGCCCCGGTCAGGCGGTCCCGCCGGAGCGGTCGCAGCACCGCCCGACCCGGCGGGCGCAGCCCGGCCGCGCCGAGCAGCGCGCCGGAGGCCGCGAGCTGGACGTTGCCGAACGTGTCGACGAGGACCACCTCGGTCTCCACGGTCCCATCCGGGCGTAGCCGGGCCAGGGCCGCCCGGGGACGGACCAGGGTCGCCGGCTCCACCGGCTCACNGACCTCCTGGAGCGGTGTCCCGCGCGCCAGGGCGGCAGCCACCGGGGCGAAGACGTCCCGGCCGTGGAACGTCGCGGGGGTTGCGGGCCGCACCTCCAGCGTGACCGCGGCCTCGATCCCCCCCAGCCGCTCGGCCGCGGAGATCAGCAGGCCGTTGTCCGGCCCGACCAGGTGACCGCCGACCGCGCGCAGTGCCAGGGCCCGGCGCGACGTGCCCACCCCGGGATCCACCACGGCGAGGTGCNCCCCCCGAGGCAGGGAACCCACCGTCTGGGCGAGCACGGCCGCCCCCCGCCGCACGTCCCCCGGCGGCACCAGGTGGGTCACGTCGATGATCCGGGCATCCGGCACCGTCTGCAGGATCACCCCGTGGCAGGCTGCGACGAAGCCGTCGGCGAGTCCGTAGTCAGTGGTGAAGCTGATGCACCTCACCGGCTCAACCTGACGTCAACCCGATGGCTGACGTCAACCCGATGGCCCGGAGACGGACGCCTCGCCGAGCCCGGTGCCGTCCCGGCCCGGTGGGTCCGGATGGCCGTGCACCCAGCCCTCGTCATCCACCCAGCCCTCACTGTCGNCCACCCGGTGGGGATCGGCCTCCAGGGCCGGCAGTTCGCCCGCCGCCGGCTGGCCCGGATCGTAGCTGACGGGCCGGTCGCGTTCGGGCGTCGGACCACCGTTGGCGATGACCACCGCGACCCACGGAATGATCACGGCCATCGCGACGGCGACGAACCGTAGCCAGCCGTGGAAGGCGACCACGGCGAGCACGAAGCAGAGCATCCGGAACATCATCGAGAGGAGGTAACGCNCCTCCCGCCGATGGATGTCCCACTGCCGCGACCGGGCCGCGGACGTGATCAGGACCGTGTCCTGCCGCCTGAACATCACGCGTACACCTCGATGGCTCTCACTCCCCGACCGGTGCGCCGCCCCGTGCCTCCAAATATCCTCCTCACCGGCGCCCGGGGAAAATGCCGGCGGCCGGCGTGCGACGGTGCGGACCAGGAACCACGGCGTCCGCCGGGCGCCGTGTCGGACGACACCATGTCAGCTAGCACCATGTCAGGTGACACCACCTCAAGTGACAACATGTCAAGCAGTATCATGTCAAGTGGCACCATGTCGGACGGGAATCCGGCCCGGATCCGCCGACCGGATGAACAGCCGGTCGTGTGCACCCGTACGGTGCACCAAGCTGTGCCAGAACGTTCATGTAACGGTCGGCTGGCCGTCTGCGGCACGGCTCCATGCCCTGCCACCGTGCTCGTGTGCGCATAGCGGTGATCACCGAGTCGTTCCTCCCCCATGTTGACGGGGTGACGAACACGGTCTGTCGAGTGCTGGAACATCTGCGGGACCGGCAGCACGAGGCGATGGTCATCGCGCCGGCTCCGGCGCCCGCCGCCCGACGCGCGGCGGCGCGCAGCCACGCCGGCGCACCGGTGCTGTGGGCACCGTCGGCTCCCCTACCGGGTTACCCGGCGTTTCGCTTCGCAGTCCCGTGGCCCGGGCTTCCCGCCGCCTTACGGGAGTTCAACCCGGACATCGTCCATCTGGCGGCGCCCGCCGGCCTCGGGGCGCAGGCGGTGTTCGCGGCGCGGCGCCTCGGCATACCGAGCATCGCCGTCTACCAGACGGACATCGCCGCGTTCGCAGCCCGCTACGGGCTGGCCACCGCGGAACGCACGATCTGGCACTGGCTCGCCATCGTACATCGGCTCGCGGCCCGGACCCTCGCGCCGTCCTGGGATGCCGTCGACACCCTCCTGAGCCAGGGCGTGCAACGGGTCGCCCGCTGGAGTCGGGGGGTGGACCTCGAACGTTTCCACCCGGCGCACCGGGACGACGAGCTGCGCCGCCGCCTCGCTCCGAACGGCGANGTCCTGGTCGGCTACGTCGGCCGGCTGGCCCGGGAGAAGCGGGTGGAGCTGCTCGGAGCGGTGTCCGACATCCCGAACACCCGGCTCGTCGTCGTCGGTGACGGCCCCTCCCGTCCCACCCTGGCCCGGTCGATGCCGAACGCGGCGTTCCTCGGATTCCGCGCCGGGCAGGAGCTCTCGGCCGCGGTCGCGAGCCTCGACGTCTTCGTCCACACCGGCATCCACGAGACATTCTGCCAGGCGGCGCAGNAGGCCAAGGCGAGCGGGGTACCGGTGGTCGCCCCTGCGGCGGGCGGGCTGCTTGACGTTGTCGAGCACGGCCGCACCGGGCTGCACTACACTCCCGGCGACCCCGCGGCCCTGCGGGCGCAGGTCGCGGCCCTGACCGACGACCTCCCTCGTCGGGTGGCGATGGGTGCGGCGGCCCGGGAGTCGGTCGCGGGATGCGGGTGGAGCGCGATCGGCGACGAGCTGCTCGGCCACTACCGTGACGTGCTCGGCACCGGCGGCGGGGCCGGTCGCTTCGGCCGCCTCAGGCACCCCGGCCCGGTCATCGAGGGACGGAGCGGA
Source organism: Frankia sp. CeD (assembly GCF_000732115.1). NCBI lineage: Bacteria > Bacillati > Actinomycetota > Actinomycetes > Frankiales > Frankiaceae > Frankia > Frankia sp. CeD. The sequence goes on along the minus strand of NZ_JPGU01000059.1, from coordinate 6,861 downwards.
CGGCGGGGCGGACGACGGGACGGATGGGACGCACGCAAGCGGCCCGGGACGGGAAACGACGACGGGTGGTCAGCATGAAGATCGTGCAGGCGGCAAACTTCGTCGCGCCGGCCTCCGGCGGCATCCGGACGACACTGCGCCACCTCGCCGCCGGCTACACCGCGGCGGGCCACGAGGTCGTCCAGATCATTCCGGGCGAGCAGGACGCCGAACTGGTCCGGCCGGATGCCCGCGTGCTCCAACTGCGCGCCCCCCGGCTACCCGGAACCGGTTACCGGATCATCACCGAGCCGTGGCGCGTCGCCGACCTGCTCGACCGGGAACGGCCCGACCGACTCGAGGTCCACGACCGGGCGACCCTGCGTCCACTGGCCCGATGGGCCCGCCGTCGCGGGGTGCCGTCGCTGGTCGTCAGCCACGAGCGGCTCGACCGCCTGCTCGGCACCTGGACACCCGCACCGTTGCGGGGAGTCCTGCCGGTCTCGACAGCCGCGGACCGGGCGAACGCCTCGCTCGCGGCCGCCTTCGACTCCGTCGTGGCGACGACGGCCTGGGCGGCGGCGGAGTTCGTCCGCATCGGCGCCGGCAACCTGCGCCACGTTCCGCTCGGCGTCGAGCTCGACCGTTTCTCCTCCGCCCACCACGACCTGACCCTGCGACGCGCCTTCGCCCGTGACCAGGAGGCGCTGCTGGTGGTGGCCAGCCGGCTGGCACCGGAGAAGCGGGTCGACCTCGCCGTGGACGCGGCAGCTGAACTCGTCCGCCGCCGGGTGCCGGCGCGCCTGGTGATCGCCGGTGACGGGGCCCATCGGGGCCGGCTGGAACGGCATGCGGCCGGGCTGCCGGTGACCTTCCTCGGGTTCGTGGCCGACCGGGAACGGCTCGCCGGCCTGCTGGCGACCGCCGACCTCGCGCTCGCCCCCGGCCCGGTGGAGACCTTCGGGCTGGCCGCTCTGGAGGCGCTCGCCAGCGGCACCCCGGCAGTGGTGCACCACGCCAGCGCGCTCGCCGAACTGATCGTCCCGGGAGTGGGCACGATCGCCGCGGGCAGCGGATTCACGTTCGCCGACGCCGTCGTGGACCTGCTGTCCGCCTCGCCTGCGCAGATCCACGCGCGCCGGATCGCGGCCCGGGCCCGCGCGGAGCAGTTCCCCTGGTCGGCCACGGTCGCGGGCTTCCTTGCCTGCCACGACTCGCCCGGTCCGGCCGCCCCGGGCACGGCCTTCCCGCAGCCACCGGCGCCGCCGCTCGCGGCCTGACTCGCGGCCTGAAAGGCGGGCAGAGCCATGGACTCCGGCACCGGATCCCGGCGGTTCGTCGCGCTGGGCGACAGCATCACGGTCGGCCTCGGCGACGGCGTGACGATGGGACGCGAACACCGCCGCCCCGCGACGGGAGGACGGGGCTTCGCCGCCCGGCTCGCCGCGTGCCTGGGCCCGGCCGGCGCCATGGAATTCACCAATCTGGCCACCACGGGAGCGACCACGCACGACGTGCGTACCCGTCAGCTCCCCGTCGCCCTGTCGCTGGGCCCCCAGATCGCCAGCGTGATCGCCGGCATGAACGACGTGCTGAAACCGACGTTCGATCCGCTGCGGTTACGCCAGGACCTGGTCTGGACGGTGGGCCGACTGCGGGCCGACGGAGTCGTCGTCCTCACCGCTACCATGCCCGATCCCAGCCGGCTGCTCCCGGTGCCGGCGCCGTTCGGCCGGATCCTGAGCGAACGGGTCGAACGGCTCAACGCGGCGGTCCAGGCCGCGGCCCGGACGGACCCCGGAGTGTTGATGGTCGACCTCGGCGGGCACCCTGCGGTGCGCAGCCGGTCCAGCTTCGACGTGGACCGGATCCACCCGGGGCCACGCGGCCACCGCCTGATCGCGCAGGCGTTCGCCCACCGTCTGTCGCACGCCGGGGTACCACTCGTGGGTCTGCCGGACGGACCCGATCANGAGGAACCGGCTCCGGGAATCATCGAGCACTCCTACTGGCTGCTGAGCGTGGGCCTGCCCTGGCTGGCCGGGCGGTGCCTGCCCAGAGGCGACAAATGGCGCTATCACCCGGAAAAAGGTCTGGTACGGCCCCCTCGGCGAGCCTGAAGGCTCCTCGATTGCCTACGGTAGGCAATGTGCTTCCCGCCCTGTCAGCGTCGCCCCGGTCCGGAGTCCTCACCGGATGGGGCAATGCGTGGCTTGCCGGGCTCGTCGGGCTCGACGACGTCATCACCCAGATGCACCGCGCGCTCGGTGGCGAGGCGGCGCCGCACACCCTCGGCGACGAGCCGCTCGTGCTGGGCCTGGGAGCCCTGCGTTCGGCCGGAGCGCAACGGCTCCGGCTGGTCCTGCCCGCCCCCGGGGACGCCACCGGCCTGCCCGGCCCGGCGGAGGTGAACAGGGACGCGATCNCCGCNGGAGAGGCGATCATCGTGATCGGCCCGAACCCGCCGCTGGTGCTCGTCCCCGGGGTCGTCGTGCACGGGCCGGCCCTGGAGGGGCGGCTGGAGTCGGTGCACTGGCGGGTGCTCGTCGCGTCCCNCGTGCCACCNCCCNGNGCCGGCCNGCGCGCCGCGGAACACGACCTCNGCAACGCGATCCGCACCACGACGGCCGCGCTCATCGACCTCGACATCGCAAGCGCCCGCCCCGAGGTGCTCGCCCTGCTGCGCGACCGCGGGGTGGATGACCCGGGCCCGGGGCTGGGCCCGGGCCATCCACCGGGGGCGCACGCCCTGCTGGCCCGGGCGGAGCGGTTGTCGACCCTGCTCGACCTCGCCGCCCGGGACGACGGTGCCGCGGTGACCGCGAGCGAGATCGCCCGCAGGTCCGCGGCGCTGCGCAACCTTTCCGCGGCGGTGCGTCGCGCCTATGCGGCGGCCTACGACGCCTTCGACCCGACGTATGCCCCCGTGCCGCCCTCGAACTGACGATCGCCGGCTGTCCGCCCCGGCCGGCTCCGGTCAGTTCAGCCGAGGGCAGAAGTGCCCGGCCGGATCGTCCGGGCGACCGCACAGGACGCACGGTGGACGCCCGGCGGCGACGATCGTGCGGGCCCGTTCGATGAAGGCACGGGCCTGTTTGATCGACAGTCCCACCCGCAACGAGTCGAGCTCGTCCTCGCTCTCGGGGAGCCGGAACTCCCCGGGAGACAGCCCGGCCGCCTCGACGAAGACCCGATGGCCGTCCCAGGACACCGTGAGCTGGCCCAGATGGAAGTCCTCCTCGAACGGGGCATCCAGCGGGGCAAGATCGATCTCGACGTCCGAAGCGGTCGGAAGCACGATGCCCTGGGTCTGGCCCACCTGGCCGAGCAACGCGGTCAGCCCCTCCGCGAGGGCGGTGACCTCGGTTTTCTCCAGACCGACCGTCACGACCTGACCACGCCCGGCAGCCTGCAGGAAGAAGACCCGGTCACCCGGCTGGCCGACGGTTCCCACCACGAACCTTTCCGGGGATTCGAACACGTAGCGCCGCATATCTCCGATCGCTCCGTTACCTTGACTCGCTTCGTCGTTCGGTTCTGATCGCTTCGTTCCCCATCAGTATCGGTTCCCCATCAGCCTCGGTTCACCATCAGTATGGCCGCATCGCCATGCGGTCCGCCCTCGCCCACCCTCCCGGATTCAGGACCACCCCGGATTCGGGTCCGCGGGGATTCAGGTCCGCGGGGGTTCAGGTCCGCGGCGGCCCGAGGGGCTCGCAGCAGTGCGCGGGGCAGTCCGCCGGCCATGGCCCGAGGCCGGTCAGCGACCGTCGGACACCGCCGGGACGACGCAGCTCCTCGATCAGTTCTCCCACCATCGAGACGAACCGCGGATCCACCCCGACGGTGCCCGCCCGCGTCGCCGGCAGGCCCAGCTCCCGCGCCCGTTCCAGGGCCCCCACGTCGAGGTCGTAGCGGACCTCCACGTGATCGCTGACGANCCCCAGCGGAATGATCNCGGCACNGGCGNCCCCCGCCGCGGCCAGCTGCGCGAGCCGATCGCGCACGTCCGGCTCGAGCCACGGCACGCCCGGCGATCCACTGCGGCTGCAGAAGGCCAGGTCGAAGGGATGACGCACGCCGGTGATGCGTTCGATCCCCTCGATGATCACCGCCGCGGTGGCCCGCAGCTGGCGAGCGTAGGCGCCCTCGCCACGCCCGCTGGCGCGGGCCTGCGCGAGGGGGAGCGAATGGGCGGTGAAGATCAGATGGGCATCGGAACGCACCTTCGCCGGCAGGTCGGCCAGCGCCGCGACGCCGCGGTCCACCATCGGCTCCACGAACCCCGGATGGTCGAAGAACAGCCGCAGCTTCACCAGCTCGGGCGCACGGTCCCCCACCGCGGCGGCGGCTGCCGCGAGGTCCTCCCGGTACTGCCGGCATCCCGAGTAGGACGAGAAAGCCGAGGTGACGAAGCACGCGGCACGCCGGATGCCGTCGGCGGCCATCTGGGCGACCGTGTCGGTCAGATAGGGCGCCCAGTTCCGGTTCCCCCAGTAGACCGGCAGCCCGGGCAGCTCCGCACGCAACGCGGTGACCAGCGCCCGGTTCTGCTCGTTGAGGGGGCTACGCCCACCGAACAGGTGGTACTGCTCGGCGACGACCGCCAGCCGGGAGGCGGGGATGTCCCGGCCCCTGGTCACGTTGCGGAGGAACGGCAACACGTCGCCGGGCCCCTCGGGACCCCCGAACGAGACGAGCAGCAGGGCGTCCACGTCCCCCGATGCCCGGACGTCCCCCGATGCCCCGACGTCCCCCGATGCCCCGGCCCCGCTCATCTCGGCACGCTGCCGGCGATCTCCGCCGGATAGCTCGGGAAGTAGCGGGTGATCTCGGACAGCTCGAAGGTGGGCAGGATGGACCCGGCCGGTTCCCGCGCGAGCAGGAACGCGAACGACGCGCGGACCAACGCGATCAGGCCCGGCACATCGTCGGGCGAGAGCCCCACCGCCGTGAGCACCTTGTCATCGACCCGCACCCGGTAGTTGAAGGAGAGCCCGCGGACTCCCGGAGACGTCTCCTCCGCGACCTCGACGTCGAAGTCGCGGCCGCCGTACGGTTCCACCCGGATCACGCCCACCGACCCNCCCCCTCGCGGTTGCGCCGACCGCACCGCCGCAGCCACCTCAACTGCTGAGCCACCTCAACTGAGAGGGAAGGCGCGCCCCTGGTTTCGATCAGCCAGCGGCGTGGCGGCACGGCGACGCCGCGCCATCTACGATATCCGTCGGCGCGCCCCACATGCGTCGCCGCCGGGCAAGAAGATCGCCTGCCCCGGCTCCCGCGCGGCAGCCGGGGCGGGCACCGGCCCACCCGGACGCCATCGCGGGTGATCCAGCCGATGATCAGACGGCCAGGTGAGCCTTCATGGCGCGGGCCCGCTCGCCGAGCTCGGGCATTCCCACGACCGTGACCCCGGCCGCGCCGAGCAGTTCGTAGCCCTGGCAGTCGGCGACGAACAGGCTGGGTTCCCGCCAGGCGATGACCACTCGGGGGATCTTCGCTTCCAGGATGAGCTGGGTGCAGGTGCGTGGCCACGACATGCGCTGGGAGCAGGGTTCGAGTGTGCTGTAGATCGTCGCGGTGGCGAGACGGGGGTCATCGGGAGCGACCTTCGCGAGCGCGGACTCCTCGGCATGCACCGTGTCGTCGACCTCGCGGGAAAACCCGAACGCGATCTCCTCGCCGTTCTCGCCGACGATGACGGCACCCACCGAGTAGGCACCGGTGGCGGGCGGGCAGCGGTGAGCGAGCTCGATGGCCCGCGTCATCCACCGGTGGTCATCGATCTGGGCCATGAGGGGCTCGTCCTTTCTCGGGCGGGTCCGGCAACCGTCGAAGAGCCCATCGCCTGCCGGAACTCGACCCCGTAGAGAACTTTGGCAACGATCTAGATGGTTGGGCCTGCTGGGAGCGCACGGCGCTCGGATGAGACCTGTTCGCCCAGGTCGCGGACGGGTTCGAGCCGTGCCCACTCCTCGTTGCGGGCGAGGGTGCGCCAAATACCGGCGGCCCGGTTGAAGGTCGGGCCGTTGGTCACTTCCTTGCCGTCAACGATCATGAGGGCGTCGCTTGCTGCGGTGGCTGCCTGTTCGGGGTCCGGNTGGGTGCGGTGGATGAAGGCCCGTGCGAGTGCGAGATGGGTGCCGGCGGTGCTGACGTACCGTCCGGTTCCGCTGAGCATCGCCAACGATGCGCGGGCGTGTGGCTCGGCTTCGTCACCCTTGCCGAGATAGCCGAGTACCACCGCATTGAAAGCTTCGCTGGACTCTTCGTCGATCGGTGAAGGTCNTGGCAGGCGGTTGCCGGTCCAGACATGATCATTCATGGTCCGCAAGGCGGTTAGTGCTTCGTCTTCGCGGCTGGTGATGGCGTAGGCGCGGGCCTGTGCGCAGGCGAGGAGCGGGACGATATAGGGGTGCGCCTGCGGCTGGGCCTGGGCGGCGATGTCCGCAGCGGTCTCGAACTCGCGGGCGAAGAAGGCCACGGCGGAGCGCATGGCGGCAACCGATCCGGNAAGTAGTGGGTNNCCGGCTGCNTGGGCGTGTTGAGCGGCGAGGACGAAGAACGTCAACGCGCCGTCGTCATCGCCCATGTCGAAGGCGAGTCGACCACGGTAGAAGGCGTATTGGCCGGCGAGGAGTTCGAGNTCGCGACGGTCGGNGCCGGNNACNCNGGTTTCNANNCGGGCTTCNGCNTCNTCCCACGCNTGTTCGACNGGTCCGAGNAGNTCNNCNNGCGGNGTNGTGGNGTANATCNGGGTGAGGCGTTGGATGCCCTGGTGGAGCTGGGCGACACTGAGGGGGTCCGGGGTGGACGCGGCGATGGCGCGGGAGATCTGCGCGGCGCGGCTGGTGGCGCCAGTCGTGGCGGTGCTGGCGG
>NZ_JPGU01000058.1:0-18443 GCF_000732115.1 Frankia sp. CeD | reverse complement strand
GGACAACAACCCGGCGGAAAGGGCGATCAGGGGCCCGGTCGTGACCCGGCGCAACGCCGGCGGCTCCCGCACCGAGGACACCGCCCGCCACGCCGCCACGATCTTCACGGTCACCGCGACCGCCGCGATGCACAACCTGAACCTGCTGACCTACCTGGAGAACTACCTCGACGCCTGCGGCCGGGCCGGCGGCAAGCCGCCGACCGGCGCCGACCTCGACCGGTTCCTGCCCTGGGCCGCCAGCCCCGAGGACCTCACCACCTGGCAACAGCCTCCCGGCTGACCCCGACCCCCGAGACCCCAGCGGAGTGCCCCACGGTCACGCCGCCCACGATCATGCCCCAACGGGATTTCCGAATACGTACTGGCTGACGGCCGGTTGGCCGCTCTGGGCCTCGTCGAGCCCGGCGAGTTCCGACAGACGTTGACGATGATGGCCGCAGGGCTCCCTGTCCCGTTCGCCACCGTGGAGCCGGCTTTGGCGGCGGAGGTATGGCTACGGGCCCTGGGTGACACATCCGATGTGGCGTGGATTCCAAGAACCACGGAGAGCGATAGATAATGTCATGTGAGTACATCAGCGTCCCCGAACACGTTCGTGCGCTCGATGTCGGCCCGGCCACCGTGATCGTCAACTACCGCAACGGCCGTGCTGATGTACTGACCGGGCCGGCCGCGCGCTGGTGGGAGGCGGCAACGACCAGCGGGTACGGCGACCCGTCAGGGCTGCTGGACACCCAGTCCGCGCGGGCCCTGCGTGAACAGCTCCTTACGGCAGAACTGATCATGGAGACCCTTCGACATCGGGCGGGCCAACCGACGGCGGTCGGGCCGTCGTGGGTGCCAAGCTGGGGAACGCAGGAGATGCAGGCCGGGCGCACGACGGCCGGATCCGCATCCTGCGGGATGACCTTGCGTGCGGGTGTGGCCCTACTCGTCGTGCTCGGCGCGCTCTCGGCCGGACAAGGTCGCAGCCGGATGGCGCGGCTACTTCGTCTGCTGACGTGGGCCACGCGACGCACCAGGGTCAACGCCTCAGCTGATCACCTCATGGAAGCGGTCAACGCCGTCCGGCGGGCAGGAACGGTCATGCCGGGTCGTGTTGCCTGCCTCGAAGAATCATCAGCGGCGTTCCTCCTGCTGGCCATGGGCCGGAAGCGGGTGACGTGGTGCCACGGCGCAGCAGCCGACCCTGTCCGGCTCCATGCCTGGGTGGAGACTGACGACGGACAGCGGGTTGCCGAACCGTCGTCAACCGCACGGTTCGGCGTCCTGCGCGCCGTACCCGAACGCGACAACGGAAGCGAGAACAGGCGTGCATGAACCGATCGTGTGGATCCGGGGCGAACGCGCTGGGCTCGGCCCGTTCTCCAGCAACCTCGTCGATCTTTACTGGCAGTGGGAGCAGGATCCTGGCGTCCTGGTCGGCTACGGTCGCCAGACACCGGACTCGCTGGAAAACCGGCGAGAGGGGTTCCAGCATCAGGCGCGCGGCACGGACGATCAGCTGAGGTTCACCGTCTACGACGTGACCACGGANCCGCCGNCCCCCGCTGGCNCCACCGCCGTTCTCATCGACCATCACGTGCGAACCGGGGAGTTCGTGATCCAGCTCGGCCCGGCCAGCCGTGGCAACGGTATCGGTACCGAAGCGACGCGGCTCACACTCGACTACGCCTTTCACGTGACGAACCTGCGATGCGTCCACCTATCGGTACTCTCTCCGAACCTGGCTGCGATCCGGGCCTACGAGAAAGCTGGTTTCCGCAGGATCGGGGAGCGTCGAAACTCCGGATACTGGCTGGGTGAGCTTGCCAACGAAACGCTGATGGACGCGATACCCGCCGACTTCCCGGGGCCGTCTGCGGTACGGCAGGCCGTCGAGTCGGACCGGTAGAGCAACGATTCTCGCGGAACTATCCCTACCGATCCACCCCCGCCAGGCGACCCCGCGGCCTTCCCGACCCTTCCCCTCGGGTGGAGGTGCCCCGGGGTCGTCGCCATGCCCCCTGGCACCCAATGCGCCGGGGTGGTATCGTCAATGACGGCATTCGAGGGTTCTGAACCCTGCGCCACGATGATCTTTTTCTTGTACGGCAGTACGCCACATTGTCGGGCTGTCCACATGTGAGCCGCCTCGGAGCGGCACGGACCGGGCTCGGGCTGCTGCACCGTGGGTCGCCGTCGGTGGCCTGCGTCCAGTCGTGTTGATGTTCCGTCTGGGGTGCGCATGTGCCGTGTTCTGCTGCTGTCCTGGGTTGCTGCTGCCTGTGGGGTGAGCGGGTAGCCGGGGGCGGCTGAGCCTGCGCGGGGTTTCCGCGCGTTCACCTGTTCCCCGTGCCGGTGCCGGTCTGGTGCCGGTCGCGCTGCCGTTTCGTGTGCCATTAGCGCTGCCGACTATGGGCGTGTTTTTGTGTGTGGCATTGTGCCGGCGTTTCGGTGTGGGATGGCTGTACGGCGGAAGGCCCGTCGGGTTCGGTTTCCGTTCCGGTTCTCCTGTTCTCATTCCTGCTTTCTTTCTTNGCGCTCTCCGCTGGTCTGACCTGTGGTTTTCCGGGTCTGGGCTGGTGGGGGCGTGTGCGAGTGAAAGGGCGCGGTGTGTTTTCCGTGGATGTGGGCGTGAGCCTGCCCGAAAACCGGCCGGTCGCGGGTGGCTGTTCCCGTCCGATCCGCCTGTCCGGCCATGTCGATCATGTGGATGTCGGGACCGGTGAGATCCGCCGTGCGCTGTCCGGGAAGGATCTGCCGGGCGGGGTGCTGCATGTGCGGTGCGGCAACCGGCGGGAGTCCGCGTGCCCGGCCTGTTCGGCGGTGTACAAGCGGGACGCCCGGCGGCTGGTCCTGGCCGGGCTCGCGGGCGGCAAAGGCGTACCAGAGACCGTCACGACGCATCCGGCGTGGTTCGTGACGTTGACCGCTCCGACCTTCGGGCCGGTGCATTCCCGCCGTCAGCAGGGCGGTAAGGGCGGTCCGGTGCGGGCCTGCCACCCCCGGCGGGGGCTCTGCCCCCATGGCCGTCCGGCAGGCTGTCATGAGCGGCACCGCGAGGATGATTCCCGGCTCGGTTCCCCGATCTGCCCGGACTGCTACCAGTACGGCCGGGCCGTGACGTGGAACGCGCTGGTACCTCGGCTCTGGAAAACGACACGCGACGCGACGGAATCCGCGGTCGCGGCTGCTGCGGGTCTGACGGTGGCGGGGCTACGCCGCTCGGCGCGGCTGAGCTTCGTCAAGGTCGCGGAAATGCAGGCGCGGGGCGTGGTGCATCTGCATGTGGTGGTCCGGGTCGACGGGCCGGACGGGCCTGGCTCGTCTCCTCCTGGCTGGGCGGATGGTGATCTGGTCGCGGACGCGCTGCGGGACGTCGTCGGGTCGGTCGCGGTAGCTGCTCCGGATCCGGACATGGGCACCCTCGACGGCACCGCATCGGCTGACGGGTGGGCGGTGCGCTGGGGTGTCCAGGTCGACATCCGGCGCATCGCGCTCGACGGACCCACCGATGTCGGACGGATCAGTAACTATCTGGCGAAGTACCTCACCAAGTCGGCGGCGGCCGGCGGGGCGCTGGATCATCCGGTGCGGTCGCTGGCCGCGCTGGGCCGGCTGATCCTGGCGCCGCATGTGCGCCGTCTGGTGGAGACCTGCTGGCGGCTCGGCCATGATCCGGTGTTCACCGCGGCGTTGGATGCGGCACTCGGCCGGGATTCCGGCGATATCCCACGGCTACTGCGGTGGGCGCATCAGATGGGGTTCGGTGGCCACTGGCTGACGAAATCGCGGACCTACTCGACGACGTTCACCGCGCTACGGACGGTACGGCGGGTGTGGTCGCGCACGATCGGCGCGGCGATGGCGGGCCGTGTCCCGGTGGACGCCTTCGGCCGGGCTGAGGGCGATGAGAACACGATCGTTCTCGGGGCGTGGACGTATACGGGCCGGGGGCTAGACCTCGGCGGACACGGGGCTGACCCTCCCGAGTTGCGGTCGTCGCGGACGGCTGGTAGCCCGGTGGGCAATGGGCCGGCTGAGAGATGAGTACCGGGTCGGTTCAGCCGTCGCTGTTCGATGACCTCGACGACTCCGGTTCGGGCCCGGCGGAGCTGGGTGGGCAGGTGGCTGGCCCGGAGACGAGCACCGAAGGTGCCGATTGTTCGTCGTCGTTGCTCACGGACACGGCCGGTGAGCGCTCGTGTGAGACGACAGTGGCGTGGGTGGGCGGGTGGGCTGCACCTCGACCGGCGTTGGCGCGGGGCGGTCTGCGGGATATCGGGGCTGATCGGGTGATGTCGTGTGAGTCGGAGACGGATGGTGGTCGTGGGCCTGGTGCTGCTGGGCGGCGGCGTGGTCGGTCCTCGGGCAGGTCGGTCTCCAGGTCGGCGGCTGGCCCTCCTGATGCCGGCCGTGAGGCTGAGTTGGAGGCGGATGCGCGGTGGATAGCGGCTCAGCTCGCGCGGGCTCCGGAACCATCGGCGCTGATGGCGGCGGCGATCGTGACCGCACTTGCACCGAAACCCGCGCGGAACGTCGACAGCGGCGGTCAGGCAGGTCCGGGATAGCGCCATTGCGGGTCCAGCCGTTCCCGCAACGGAAGATCCTTCCCGGGAACCACAATGATCTTCACCATGATCGTTGACAGGACACGGCGTTTCTCCGTGAGGGTGCCTCCGCGCCAGAGTCGGAGCGCTTCCGCTCCGTCCAGGACGGTCACGAGACGCGCGCGGCGGGCCAGTTCGGCGTCGATCTCCCGTAGCCGGGTCTCGTACTGGGCCTCGAGCTGGCCACCCAGCCGCAGGCTGATCTCCTTGGCGGCGATCGCGCGGGGAAGATCGGCCAGTTCGCGTTCCTTCTCGGTCCGCTCGGCCTTCAGCTCGTCACCGTCCGCGACGTCGCCGGTCTTCTCCCAGTCTCGGCGGCGTAGGTAGGCGTCAACCAGGCGGGTCATCAGGTCGTCCGCGTCGGCGGCGTTGATGTGGAACGACTGGTCACACTCGAAGTGTTCACGGCTCTTCCCGAGACGATGCCGCCACAGGGCGTACGCGCGGGGAGAGTTCCGGACCAGGGAACGCCTGCACTTGTGGCACACGTAGTNCCCGGCGAACGTGTGCTTGNCGGCCGTNCCCGTNCCCTTGCGGGTCGTGNCCGCTNCCAGCGCCGCGCATGTCTCCCGCCACTCCTCCTCGGTGAGGATCGCGGGGAAGTTCGCCATCGGGCCCTTCACGGTCCAGCCCGTGTGAACGTTTCCCGTCGCGAACAGACCAGCGATCCTCGGGTTACGCAGCATCGCGGAGAGGCTGGCGCGCGTCAGGCTGCCGCTCTTCATCGTGTCGCCCGGGTGCGTGCGCCGGTGCGGGATCCGAAGCCCACGGTCGTAGAAATCATCCGAGACCTTGAGAACGGCCTCACCTTCGCGGATACGCCGCGCGGCCTCGCGTAGCCAGCGGGCCTGCTCCTCGTCGACGGACCACACCGTCACGATCTTCTTACCTGACCGGGTGATCGTCTGGGACCACCCGAACCCCACGGGGCCACCCAGGAACTCCAGGGCTTCGCGCTTCGCGTCCAACTTCCGCTTGACCAGCTCGGACTTCAAACCCGAATCACTGACGGACTTCCCCACCGCGCCATGCCATGAGTCACGGTCGCGCTGCCGGCGGAAATCGTAGGTCGTGGCCTTCTCCCCATCGGTCACGATGAGGCGGCCCCCGATCCACTGCATGATCTTGCCGAACTCGGCTCCGACCACCGGATCACGGGTGATCCGGCTTTCCTCTCACGCCACGACCAGCCGATACTTCCCGGCGCGCAAGACGGACAGGAACCGCTCGAACTCAGGCCGAACGACGTCTTCCCGCCACGCTGAGACGCCGTCATCGGCCCATGCCCCGGCGATCCAGTATTCGCCGGTCAGGGCGGCGTACTTCTGCCCTCGGGCGAACTGATCCGGGATACGGGCATCCTTGTCGAGATCGGACATCCGTCCGTACCACAGGGCGGGGTCGGCATCGGGCCATTGGGGCAAGGGGCTCAACGGCGGAAATTCCATACCATGATGCTACGACGTTTTAAACACCTACAACCTGGCCTTCGCGTGTTCCATGCTGGCATGCGGTTCGGCCGCCGACATCCTGGGTCGCAAGCGGCTGTTCGTCGCCGGCCTCACCCTGTTCAGCCTGTCGAGCGCGGTGAGTGTGCTGACGTCCGACATCATCGTGCTGGATGCGGCCCGGGCGCTGGCCGGGGTCGGCGCGGCCGCAGTCATGACGGCCGGGTCGGCAATCCTCGCCACCACGTTCGAGGGCGCGGCGCAGGCCAGGGCGTTCGCCATCCTCGGTTCGGCGGCCGGCGCCGGGCTGGCTCTCGGTCCGTCGACCGCCGGGCTGCTGGTGGACGCCTTCGGCTGGCGAGGCGTGTTCGCCTCGCACCTGGTGGTCATGGTCCTGGTGGCCGTCGCGGTGCCGATGGTGCGGGAGTCGCGCAATCCCGCCGCGATCCGGTTCGACTGGCCGGGCATCGCCTCCTTCACGCTGAGCCTGCTGCTGCTGATGCTCGGTGTCGTACAGGGGCCGCAGTGGGGCTGGAGCAGCGCCGGCACGGTGCTGCTCCTCGTTGCGGCGGCGGTGCTCATGGCGCTGTTCGTCGTCGCCGAACTGCGCCAGGCGCGACCGATGTTCGACCTCGGTCTGTTCGGCCAGCCGCGCTTCCTGGCCGCCTCGCTGGTGCCGCTGTCCCTGTCCTTCGGGTTCGTCTGCCTGGTGGTGCTCCTGCCCGCCTACCTGACCGGTGCCCGCGGGATGTCCGTCGGCCGCGCCGGTGACACGATGATGCTGCTTACCCTGCCTGTGCTGGTGGTGCCGCTGGTTGTCAGCAACCTGGTCCGGCGCGGGCTGTCCACCCGGCTGGTGCTCAGCCTGAGCATGCTGGTGGCCGCCGGCGGTGCAGCCTGGCTCACGGTCATCGACCAGGACATCGCGGTCGTCAGCCTCATCGGGCCGCTGTTCCTGATCGGTACGGGCATGGGCATGACGGCCGGTCTGGTCGACGGTGTCGCGATCACCTCGGTGCGGCCCGAACAGGCGGGTACCGCCGCCGGCATGTTCAACACCGTGCGGCTGGCCAGCGAGGCGGTGGCGATCGCGGCGATGGGGGCCCTGGTGCTCGATGTGNCCCGGGGGAGAATCTCCGCGGGCCTGCCGGCGACGGCGGTCCCGCCGGGCGGTGCCGATGCCGCCACGATCGCGAACAAGGCGGTCAGCGGGAACCTCACCGGCGCGGCGGACGGCCTCACCGGTACCGCCCGCGCCGATTTCCTCGACCTGCTCACNCGCAGCTACACCCACGGCATCCACGTTCTGCTGTGGTTGCTGGTCGGCATCGGAGCCGCCACCGGGGTCGTGCTTCATCTGCTGCTGCGGCCGCGGGAGGTTGGCGTCACCACCACCGAGCAGGCGGAGCCCGTCACCGTGGCGGTGGACGCATGACGCCGTCGGCACCGCGGCTGCCGGTGCTGGTCGCCGGCGCCGGACCAGCCGGTCTCATGGCCACGATCGAGCTGACCCGGCGCGGGGTGCCGGTGCGCTGCATCGACCGGGCCGGCGGGCCGAGCACCCTGTCCAAGGCACTCGGGGTGTGGCCACGCACCCGTGAACTGATCCGTCGGATCGGGGGCGATGAGGCGCTGGCATCGAGATCCCTGCCGCAGACGCAGATGCGCTACTACTCCTCGGGGAAGGTCATCGCCAACCTGCGCTACCGGACGGCCACCCGGCCGCTGATCTGCCCGCAGCCCGGCGTCGAGGAGGTACTGCGGGAGGTCCTGACCGGCCTCGGCGGCTCGCCGGAATGGCGCACCGAACTGCTCGACCTCGACCAGTGCGACGACCGGGTGCGGGTGCGGGTGCGGTATCCGGACGGCGCGGAGCGGATCGAGGAGTTCGCCTACCTGGTCGGCGCCGATGGCGCGAGCAGCACGGTCCGGGCCCAGCTCGGCATCGGCTTCGACGGCGACACCTATGAGCTGCGCTTCGTGGTGGCCGACGCGCTGGCGGACACCGCACTCGATCCGACGATGACCCACTACTTCTGCTCCACGCGCGGCATCCTGGTCGCCTGCGGGCTGCCCTCCGGCCGGTGGCGGGTCTTCACCTCCGCGCCACCGGACTTCACCCAGCAGGGAGCCGACCTCGACGCCGTCCAGCGGCTGGTCGACGAGCGGGGCCCGGGCGGGATCGTCCTGCGTGACCCGGACTGGCTCAGCGTGTTCTCGGTGCACGCCAGGCAGGCCGAGCGGACCAGGGTCGGGCACGTGTTCCTGGTGGGGGACGCGGCGCACATCCACAGCCCGGCCGGCGGGCAGGGCTTGAACACAGGCGTCACCGACGCGCACAACCTGGCCTGGAAGATGGCGTTCGTCTGGCACGGCCGGGCGGATCCGGATCTGCTGGACACCTACGCGGCGGAGCGTGGGCAGGTAGCCCGGGCGGTCGTCCGCCAGGCCGACGTGCAGACGCGGATCTGGCTGCTGCGCCGCGGCTACCAGGTGGCGCTTCGGGACACGCTGCTGCGGGCCGCCTCAGCCCTACGACTGTTCGACATCTCCTACGTTCCCTGGCTGGCCGGCCTGCGCACCAGGTACCGGGTGGCGGCGTCGGAGGGCCGCGCGGTGGCCGGATTCCAGCCGGGCGCACTGATCCCGCTGCCGCTGCGGTCCGAGCTCGACGACCTGCGCTACACCCTGCTGATCTCGCGGCCCGAGCGGCACGGTTCCGGCGGCGCCTCGTTCGACGCACTGGCGGACCTGTGCCGCGACCACTTCGCGGACCGGGTGGACGTGCGGGTGCTCGACGGAAACGGCCGGGCGCGGGGCGCTGTCGCCGCCCTGGTGCGCCCGGACGGGCATGTCGACACGGCCTCCCGTGACGCCGCACCGGTGCGGACCCGACTGACCGCACTGTTCACCGCACCGCCGACGAGGCAGCCTGACGGCCTCGGCGACCTGAGGAGAAAAACGTGACCATCATTCCGGACAGCCACCGCGACCTGTTGGAGCGGCCGCTCTTCGCCCATCTGGCGACCATCCGGCCCGACGGGCAGCCGCAGGTGAATCCCATGTGGTTTTCCTGGGACGGCGAGTTCCTCTGTTTCACGAACACGACCGTCCGGTACAAGTACCGAAACGTGACGGCCAATCCACACGTGGCGGTCTCCATCAACGACCCGGACCAGCCATACCGGTACCTCGAAATCCGCGGGGTGGTGGAACGCATCGACCCGGATTCGGCCGGAACGTTCTTCATGACGCTGGCCGACCGCTATGCGATGGCGCTGGACGGTCCGCCACCGGACGCCCAGTACCGGGTCGTCTACGTCGTTCGGCCCACGGGCAGCAGCAGCCAGTGACGCCTCACGGCGCGAGGATATCCGCCATCGAGCAGATCGCCGCGCCCGCGCGCGCGAGCTGATCGAGCGCTCCGGTGTGCTCCGCCACCGTCACGCTCGCGGTGGCATCGGACACGACGGCCACGTCGAAGCCCGACGCCACCGCCGTTCCAGCGGTGGCGGACACGCCGTGCGCGGTGGACAGGCCCGCGATCACCAGCCTGGTGCGGCCCTGTTCGCGCAGCAGCCCGGCCAGGCCGGTGCCCGTGAAGGCATCCAGGCCGTCCTTGGTGACGACAAGGTCGCCGGGCCGCGGCGCCAGGGCGGCGACGAGCTGGTTCGGCGCGGCCTGGGGCCCACCGTCGCGGCCGTCGGCACGCAGATAACGCACGATCACCGTCGTCGCCTTCGCGTCGGCCAGGCCGTCACGCAGCCGGACGCAGGCGTCGACGACCTGGGTACCCGGGATCGGCGCCCACGGCATGTCGACGATCCAGTGCTGGAGATCCACCAGCACGAGGGCTGTTGTCTCGCCGCGCCGGTAACCGGGNATCGCCGCCGCCTCCACACGTGACCCGTCGGGGATTGCCAGACACGCGCACGCTAGCAGAGAGACGCAGATGGAACGGTTTGTGCGGACACGAGACGATCTTATGCTATGGACCGAAAGTTTTGGCAGGTCAGCGGATCCCGCGATTCTGCTTGTGATGGGCGGGCCCGCGCAGGGGATCACCTGGCCCGACGCGCTCTGCCGGATGCTGGCCGATTCCGGGTACCGGGTGGTCCGATACGACCATCGTGACGTCGGTCTGTCCACGAAGACCGACTCCCGCCTTTCCTGCTATGACCTGTCCACGCTCGCCGGGGACGCGGCGGACGTCATCACCGGACTGGGACTGGCATCCGCACACGTGGTGGGCCAGTCCGCGGGCGGCATCGTGGCCCAGCTGCTCGCGCTGGAGGAGCCGAGCCTGGTTCGCTCCCTGGTCCTGCTGTCCTGCTCCCCGGATGCCAACGGCGACGTCCATCTGCCGCCCCTNACCGGCCTGCCCGGTCCGGAGCGGCCGTTGCTCGACCACGTCGCCGCGCTGAACGACAACCCGCCGACGACCAGAGCGGCGCGCGTCGCGGCGGCGGTGCGCGGCTGGCGCGTGCTCGTGGGGGCCGGCGCGCCGTTCAGTGAGACCTACTGGCGGGACCTGGTCGAGCGCTCGATGCGACGGGAGGCGGGCTCGGACCTTGGCAGTAACCATCTGCGGGCACTGGACCGCACGCCGCCGCTGACCGCGAGGATCGGCGCGATCCGGGTGCCGGCCCTGGTGGTGCACGGCCGGCGCGACACCGTTTTTCCCCTCGCGCACGGCGAAACGCTGGCCCGCGAGATCGCCGCCGCGCGGCTGGTGGTTGTCGACGAGCTGGGCCACATCTTTCCCCCGCAGTGGTGCCCGCTCGTGCACGGGCTCGTGACGCGGCATCTCCGCGAGGCCGGGGCGCATCCCGCCGGGCAGGTGCGGTCACCCGGTGCGGGCGGGACGTCCGACCGGCGGGGGGNGACGGCCGCGGACGTCCCGCCCGCGGCCCTCTGACCACACCGGCCCTCGACCCCCGGAGCTCTGCTGTGCACCCCATCGTGTCCGTACGGTCCGCGCTCGGACTCCTCGTTGTCGCGGCGATACTTCTGCTCACCGGGTGCGGTCCCGACACCGCCGCGGTTCCCGCAGGCGGTGGTCGACCCGTGCGCGGGGGAACCCTGACCTACGCGATCGACGCGGAGCCGACCTGCTTCGACATCCACGCCAGCCAGCAGGACGTCACCGCGAGCGTCCTCCGCAACGTCTTCGACTCACTCGTCGCGCAGGACGACGCCGGTCATTTCCACCCCTGGCTGGCGACGTCCTGGGACATCACCGACGGCTTGCGCACCTACACCTTTCATCTGCGCCACGGCGTGACCTTCACCGACGGCAGCGCCTTCGACGCGGCGGCGGTGCGGGCCAACTTCGCGCACATCGTCGCGAAGCAGACCAGGTCGCAGTACGCCGCGAGCCTGCTCGGCCCGTACGCCGGCACCGACGTCGTCGATCTCTACACCGTACGGGTGCGTTTCAGCCGGCCGTTCGCCCCGTTCCTCCAGGCCGCCAGCACCACCTATCTCGGCTTCTACTCGCCGAAGGTCCTCGCCACCGACGCCGCGCAGCTGTGCGCGGGCGGGCCACGAGCGGTTGGTACCGGGCCGTTCTCCGTCACCAGTCGCACCCGAGGCCAGCGCATCGTCCTGACCAGGAATCCGGCCTATGACTGGGCGCCCGCGACCGCGCGGCACTCCGGCCCCGCCTACCTCGACCGGATCGTCATCCGCATCCTGAAGGAGAACTCCATCCGGGTCGGCGCGCTGACCAGCGGGCAGGTCGACGTCGCCGCCGCCGTGCCACCGGCGGACGCGCGGTCCGTCGGCGCCGACCGGAATCTGCGGCTGCTGCGGAAGGACGTGCCGGGAGTCCCCTACAGTCTCTACCTGAACACGTCGCTGGCGCCTTTCACCGACCGCCGGGTCCGCACCGCGATCCAGCGGGGAATCAACGTGGACCGGAATGTCGGCGCCGTGTACTTCGGTCAGTACCGGCGAGCCTGGGGCCCGCTGACGGACGTCACTCCCTCCTACGACGCGACCGTCAGGCAGAGCTGGCCCTACGACCCAGTCAAAGCCGGCCAGCTGCTCGACGAGGCCGGTTGGGCCAGGCGCGACGGCGCCGGGTTCCGCGTGCGCGACGGCCGGCGGCTGAGCATCTCCTGGCCGGTCGTGCCGACGTACCTGCGCGACCAGCGTGATGTGCTCGGCCAGGCGATCCAGGCCGACCTGCGGAAGCTGGGCGTGGAGGTCACCCGTCCCAGTCTCGACGTCGGCACCTACCTGGCGCTCTCCTACAGCAACAAGGCGCAGATGCTGGACTTCAGCTGGAGCCGTGCTGATCCGGATGTGCTGCGGCTGTTCTTCAACTCCGCCAGCTCCCCGGCATCTGGCGGGCAGAACATGGCGCAGCTGGCCGACGCGGAGGTGGACCGGCTGACGGTCGACGGCGCGGAGAGCCTCGACCGGACGGCCCGCGACGACCTGTACGGGCGGGTCCAGCACGACGTGCTCGCCAGCGCGGCTGTGGTCCCGCTCTACACGCCCAGCTCGATCCTGGGCGTGGCCCGACGGGTCGACGGCATCGGCGTCGACCCGAACGCCTGGCCGCTCTTCTTCGATGCCTGGCGCGTCTCCGGGTAGCGCGGCGGATGTCTGGAGGCGACATGCATGTCCTCGAGCAGGCGCCGGCGACGGAGGATCGCGGCCCCGCCCCCGAACCCGCGCGCCGCCGGACCGTCCTGCGACACCTGCTGCGACACCTGTTCTCCGGTGCCGCGGTACTGCTGGGCGCCGCCACGCTCACCTTCACCGCGCTGCAGCTGGCCCCGGGCGATCCGGTGGCGGTCCTGCTAGGGCCGGGAACGTCCGCCTCGCCCCAGGTACGGGCGGAAATCCAGGCAGAGTACGGTCTCGGCGAGCCGGCTCCGCTGAGGTACGTCCACTATCTCGGCCATCTCGCCCGCGGCGACCTGGGTACCTCGTATCAACTCCAGCAGCCGGTCAGCGAGGTGATCGTGGATCAGCTGCGACCCACGGCCGAACTCGCGGCCGCGGCGCTGGTGCTCGCGGTCCTGACCGGGGTGGCCATCGCCGTCGCGACCGCGGGCCGCCGACCGGGACTGCGCGCCGCGGCGATGGCCTGGGAGTCACTGGCCCTGTCCGTGCCCTCGTTCTGGGTGGGCATCGTGCTGGTGAGCGTGTTCTCGTTCCAGTTGCGGATCTTCCCCGGAGCGGGGGCCCAGGGCGCGGCCAGCCTTGTGTTGCCGTCGGTGACCCTCGCCATGCCGGCCGCCGGCGCGCTTTCCCGGACGCTGCGGGAGGGACTGGAAGCCGCCCTCGCGCAGCCGTTCGCCGCCGCCGCTCGGGCCCGCGGCCTGAGCCCCACCGGCGTCACAATGCGCCACGCCCTGCGCCACGCCGCCGCAAGCGCGCTCAACCTCGGCGGCTGGCTCGCCGGGACGCTGCTCGCCGGCACCGTCCTCGTCGAGACGGTCTTCGCCCGCCCGGGGCTCGGCGCGCTGACCGTGCACGCCGTCATCGACCGGGACATGCCCGTGGTGATGGGGGTCGTCCTCACATCGGCCCTGGTCTCGGCCGTCGTCTTCACCGTCGTGGATCTGCTGCAACGCGTCCTCGACCCGCGGCTTCGGATCGAGGTGATGGACCGGTGACCAACGTCCTGGCAGCGCCTCCGACGCTGTCTGACCGGCCCGCGCCGCGTCTCGTCGCCCGCGCGTCGACGATCCTGCTCACTGGCATCCTCCTGGTGATCGCCCTGGCGGTGACGGCACCGGGGATCCTCACGGGCGCCTCGCCGACCGTCGTCGACCCGTCAGGCGTGCTGGCAGCGCCGAGCGGCTCGCACTGGTGTGGGACCGACCAGCTCGGGCGGGACGTGTGCGCCCGGGTGCTGCATGGTGCCCGGGCGTCCCTGCTGCTCGGCGTCGGCTCCGTCGCGCTGGCCGTGGGGATCGGTGCGGCTCTGGGCCTCGCGGCGGCGCTCGGCGGGCGCCTCGTCGACCTGGTGCTCACCCGGGTGATGGATGTGCTGATCGCGATACCCCCGTTGATGCTCGCCCTCCTGGTCATCGCGGTGCTCGGGCCCGGCAGCGGCAGGACCATGATTGCCACGGTGGTGGCGCTGACGCCTCTGTACGGCCGCCTCGTCCGCGCCGAGGCGATGGTCGCCCGCCGAGCGGGTTACGTCGAGGCGGCCCGCGGACTCGGCGTCGGCCGGATGGCGCTGGTCGTGCGCCACGTGCTGCCAAACGCGCTCGGTCCGGCGCTGGCGCTGGCGACCACGGGGGTCGGCTCGGCCATCGTGTACGTGGCGGGGCTGAGCTTCCTCGGGTTGGGCCCGCAGCCCTCCACCGCGCAGTGGGGTCTGATGCTGGCGGAAGGCCGGGACTTCCTACGGTCCGCGTGGTGGGTCGGGGTGTGCCCGGGTGCGGCGCTCGCGCTGACCGTGCTCGCCGTCCAGGCCGCCGGCCGCCGGGCCCAGCAGCGGCTTGTCCGGCGCGGCGGATGAGCCCGGACGTGACCGCCGCCGAGCCGACCCTGGTCGTCGAGCGGCTGGACGTGACGTTTCGGGACGGCGTCGCCGGCGTGCGTGCGGTGCGGGACGTGTCGATCGCCGTCCGTCCCGGCGAGTGTCTCGCGGTCGTGGGCGAGTCCGGTGCCGGCAAGAGCGTGCTCGCCCGGACGCTGATCGGACTGGCCGGGCGCGGTGCGATGGTCCGTGCTGGCCGGCTGGACCTGCAGGGCGTGGATCTGACCGCCTTGACCGAACCGGGGTGGCGGGTGTTGCGAGGCCGCCGGATCGGGTTGGTGCCCCANGACGCGTTGGCCTCCCTGGATCCGCTGCGGACGGTGGGAGCGGAGGTGGCCGAGCCCCTGCGCGTCCACCGGATCGTGGCCCGTCGCGACGTCCGCGAGCGGGCCGTCGCGACGCTTGGGCAGGTGGGGGTGCCGGAGCCGGCCCGGCGCGCCGGGCAGTACCCGCATCAGCTCTCTGGCGGTCTGCGACAGCGGGCCCTGATCGCCTCGACGGTCGCGGCCGGACCCGACCTGCTGCTGGTCGACGAACCCACGACCGCGTTGGATGCCGCCTCCCGGGAGCGGATCGTCGAGGTGCTGCGCGGCCTGGTACGCGGCGGTGTCGCTCTGCTGTTGATTAGTCACGATCTTGCCACGGTGGCCGCCGTCGCCGACCGGGTGGCGGTCATGTACGAGGGGCGGATCATCGAGCAGGGACCGGCCGTCGACGTGCTTGGCGGTCCACGGCATCCGTACACCTGCGCGTTGCTCGCGGCGGCCCCCTCGCGGCACTCGCGGGGCACCGTGCTGTCCCCGGACCTGCCGCGCCGTCCACCGGCCGGGCCGGACGGCTGCCCATACGCGGTGCGCTGCCCACTCGCCGACCACTGGTGCCGCGAGGAACTGCCGCGCCCCGATCACCCGGGTCTCGAACCCGGCGTCCTGTGCTGGCGGCCCGGAACGGAAACGGAGCGGGCCGGACCGCCACGGGTCGTCGCCCCGGCCCGCAGGGACACCGCCGAGGCTCTCGTCGAAGCCACCGGCATCACCAAACGTTTCCGCGATCCCGACGGGGGGTGGCGGGACGCCGTCCGTGCCGTGACGTTCGAGCTTCGTGCCGCCGAGACACTCGGCGTCATCGGTGGGTCCGGGTCCGGCAAGACCACGCTGGCCCGCATCGTGCTCGGCCTGCTCGAACCGGACGAGGGTACCGTCCGGTTCGCCGGCGCGCCCTGGGTGGCGGCCGCGGCGGCGACCGCCTCGCCCAGCCGGGTACGCGAACGTGACCGCAGGCCTCGGCGGCACCGGATACAGGCCGTCCACCAGGACTGCCTGAGCTCATTCGACCCGCGTCACACCGCCGAGCGGATCGTCGGCGACGCCATGTCCGGTCCGGATCGGGGCCGGGCGCGACGAGATCGGATCGTCGCACTCCTCGACCAGGTAGGGCTGTCCGAACAGGTGCTGCGACGCCACCCTCGCGAGCTGTCCGGCGGGCAGCGTCAGCGGCTGGCGATCGCGCGTGCGCTCGCGCCGTCACCCGAGGTCCTCGTCTGCGACGAACCGGTGTCCGCGCTCGACCTGTCGGTGCAGGCCCAGATCCTCGACCTGCTGGCGGGACNGCGCGACGAACTCGGCTTGGCCCTGCTGTTCATCTCCCACGATATCGCAGTGATCCGGCACGTCAGCGACCGCGTCCTGGTGATGAAGGACGGGCAGGTGGCCGAGATCGGCGGCGCGGAGCAGGTGCTCGAGCGCCCCGCGCACCCGTACACCCGGCATCTGCTGGCCGCGGCCCGCACCTGACGGCGGCGCGGACTGTCCGCACCCGGTCGGGGTTGCGCCTACAGGCCCATCGCGATGCCGCCGCCGACGGGGAGGACGGTGCCAGTGACGTAGCTTGCCTCGTCGCTGGCGAGGAACCGGATGGCGGCGACGACCTCGTCCACTGTCCCCATCCGGCGCAGCGGGGTCATCCGCATCAGCTCCTGCCTGCGCTGTTCGGTCAGCGGCCTGGTCATGTCGGTGTCAATGATCCCCGGTGCCACCACGTTCACGGTGATGTCGCGGTTCCCGAGCTCCCACACGACGGACCGTGCCATGCCGAGGAGGGCGGACTTGGACGCGGCGTAGTTGCTCTGCCCGGGGGAGCCGAGGAAACCAAGTGCCGACGACACGCACACCACTCGCCCACGCCGGGCCGGAAGCATGCTGGCGACGGCGGCCCGGACGGCTCTGAACGCTCCGGCCAGGTTCGTGTCGACCACGGTCTCGAACTGTTCGTCGGACATCCGCAGCAGCGGGACGTCGATGGTGATGCCCGTGTTGGCGACGAGTACCTCGACCGTTCCGTGCGCCTCCTCCGCCTCTCGCAGCGCACGCTCGACGTCGCCAGGTACCCTGACGTCCGCGCGCAGACCGAGCACGCCTTCCGGGGCGGCCCCCGACCGGCCGGCGACGGCGACCCGGTCGCCCCCCTCGGCGAACGACCGTGCGGCGGCCAGGCCGATGCCCCGGCTCCCGCCCGTGATGAAGATCGATCGGCCCATCGCATTCTCCTCCCGGGCCCGCGGCGCCACCGCCGGTGCCCGTCCTCGCCCTGTGCAGCTGGCGTTGTGTGCGGCTGTGGGTTCAGTCGTCGGTGAGATGACTGGTGGGAACCGGGCAGATGGTCATGGTTCCCGCCGCGATGACGGCGTCGTTCTGCTGGAAGGACACGGCGAAGGTGGACCCGCCGACCACGTCCTCATGCTGGTGGACCGCTGCCACGGTGGTTGTCACATCCAGCTCGGCGAACCGGGTGAAGGCCAGGTCGAAGGCGACGACGGTGGCCGCGGTGGCCGGCACGCCGAGCAGGTCCGCGCCGGACCACAGGCACAGCTGCCGGGCCGCCTCGGTGAGTACCATGCCGGGGAAATGGTCCAGTGCGTGGTCGAACATGCTGCGGTTGTCGACGGGCACCCGAATGGTGGCCGTGGCCCCGCCAGCGAACTGGACGGGATCCACGAGGATTGTGTTGACGCTGCTGGCTCGCCCGACAGCGGCCGGCGCGATCGTCGCGGGCGTGGGCCGGANGTCGTCCGATGTGTGCGGCGCGCTTCCCCGGCGGAGCGCCCGCACGTGTTCGTAGGCGGAGTCAGACAGGTAGCCCACCGCGATCCGGGTGTCGCCGATGGCCACGCCGTCCAGGGAAAGCCGGATGTCGTAGGCCAGCGACCGACTGGTCGGCCGGTCGCCGACGAGTGGGCGCGTGCCGACCGCCATCGTCAGCTCGCTGGCGCCTCGGGTGCGGATGGCGAACAGCCCCGGCAGCTGCATGGACCACGACCTCAGGACGAACCGGGTGTCCCGTGCCACGCCGAAATGCACGTGGGCGCCGTAGGTCTCAGCCTGGCGTGAGCATTCCAGCAGAAGCAGTGGATCCACCGCGCCGTGTCGGACGTGGTCGGTGAAGTACGCGTGGGACGACGGCAGTTGGGCGGCAGCCAGGTAGGACGTCGCACCGGTGGGCACGGTGTCAGGGCCCCGGCAAAGTTGTCGGTTAGCAAGCAAGGCTCTTGATCGTCTCTAGTGGTCGTTCGGGGCGCCGCGCGTGGTGTCGGATTGCCTGGGCGATGTTCGTGGCGCCGGTCAGGCGAAGGATCGCGATCGCCNGGTTGCGCAGGCTGGCCATGACCTGGGGAGCGTGGCCGGTCCGGACCTGGCTGAGGTCCTCCCCGAAGGTGACGTCGCGGACCCAGTGCAGCCGGTTCTCCACGAGCCAGTGCTCGCGGGCGTAGGTGGCCAGCAGCGTGGGGCTGGCCTGGTGGGTCGGCAGGCTGGTGACAAGGTAGACGATCTCGGTCGTGGCCGGCCCGTCGGCGAGCGGCTGGCGGCGGCGGGTGACCTGCACTGCCTGCAC
>NZ_JPGU01000057.1:3052-18628 GCF_000732115.1 Frankia sp. CeD | reverse complement strand
GGACTCACCCGGTCCCAGGCCACTCCAACCGCGACCAGAAACCGCCACCACCGCAGCAACGCCAGCGCATAGCTGCGCACCGAGTTCGCCGACCGGCCCTGCGCGACGAAGTCCCGTAGGAAGACCTCGACCGGCTCGACCGGCTCACCGAGGCCGTCGACCAGCCTCCACGGCACCACGCCGTCGGACGCGACCACGCTTCCCCACAGCGGAAGCCGGATCGCCTCGATCACCCGATGATCGCTGTCCTCAAACACCCAGCACCCTCCAAGATCAGAGAGATGCAGACTGTTCCGACCTGTCCGACCCTGCCCTACGACACGCCGTTCGACCTCAGGAAAGTCCGGTCAACAGTTCCGTGATGACGATCCGATCGAACAGCGGACAGCACGCTGCCACGCGTCCCGGGCCTGCCACGCTCCCGAGCGTGGGCTTTGCTGGAGGTGGTGGCTATACCGCGCAGCGTTATCTGCAATGAGCTTTAGGCATTGACATCGACACGGACGGTGCTACGGTTCGCGCGTTGACCGCCCGCCGCGTACGGATCGGGGAAGGCGGCCAGGGATGACGACGCCACGCCCGCGACGCAGTTGCACCCACTGCGGCCACCGGCACGCCACCGGCCATCCGGTCCACCGCCCTGCGGGACCGGACCCCAGGGAAGGAGGA
Source organism: Frankia sp. CeD (assembly GCF_000732115.1). NCBI lineage: Bacteria > Bacillati > Actinomycetota > Actinomycetes > Frankiales > Frankiaceae > Frankia > Frankia sp. CeD. Next base: position 17,959 of record NZ_JPGU01000057.1, on the reverse strand, counting down.
GCCGCTCCATGCCCCAGCTCGACGATCACCGTTGGATGACCCGGGCCATCGAACTCGCCCACCGCTGCCCACCCGCCGCCGGCGCCTACTCCGTGGGCGCCGTCATCGTCGACAAGAACAACCAGGAGATCGCCTTCGGCTTCTCCCGCGAGGTCGACGACGCGGTACACGCCGAGGAGTCCGCACTCGCGAAGATCGGCCCGGGCGACCCTCGGCTCGCCACCGCGACGATCTACAGCACCCTCGAACCCTGCTCCCAGCGCAAGTCCCGGCCCCGCACCTGCACCCAGCTCATCCTGGAAGCAAAGATCCCGCGAGTGGTCATCGCCTGGCGCGAACCCAGCCTCTTCGTCGCCGACTGCCAAGGCTACGAACTCCTCACCCAGGCGGGCGTCACCGTCGTGGAACTACCCGAGCTCGGTGAACAGGCCCGCGCCATGAACGCCCACCTGTCAGTCTGATCCAATTTCGGCTGACGTCCGCTCGGCCTCGGAACGCTCTGGGCCGGTGTCCGCCGCGGTCCGTTGCCCCACGGGGTGGGAAGTTAGTGCCAGGGGTGGAGCGCGCAGGCGCTCGGCAACCCGCGCCACGACCGCGGGATCCGTACTGAAGGTGGTGTCCGGCAGGCCCGGCGCGCGTGCCGGAGCGGTTCTGGCACACCGACCAGATGCGTGATGCCTTCGCGGCCCAGCACATAGGCCGGGTCTCCGCGGCCTATCGCCTGCACCCCCACCACCTCCGGGCCCATCAGCCAGGAACGGCTGGGTCGGTGGCACACCCTGACGCAGGCCCAGGTCAGCCGGATCGAGAGCGGGCCACCTATCCGTGATCTTGACCGGCTGGCGCACTGGGCGCGGACCCCGCGGATGCCGCCGCACCTGCTGTGGTTCGACCTCCCCGGGCGACCCCGGCCGACGCCGGTGACCGTCGCGCTGGCCGCCCGGCCCAGCGGGCAGCTGTCACCGCCGGTCCCGGCGGCCGCGTTCACCCGGTGCCAGTCGCCCTGGTGGTACCAGCAGCAGTCCCGCCCGCCGCGGCGCGGGCGGATCTGGCGTACCCGCCGGCGCCGCGGTCCGCGTCGACCGGAGCACCGACCAGAGCGGCCAGCGTCTGGTCGGTCAGCCTGCGCCACCGAGGGTTCGCCGGCGTGTGTGGGCCGGTGACCGTGAACAGCACCTGGGTGAAGGCGTCGGCCGTGCTGTTGACGAACTGGCGCTGGACCCAGATCGGCGGCTCGGGATCGTCCGGGAGGTACCGCATCCACACCGCCGCTGCGTAGCGCTCGGCGCCGTTCATCAGCGACAAGCCTTCCCGCTCCGGCTGGGTCACGACAGCCACCGGCCGCAGGCCAGTCGCCGTGAACAGTTGCAACCGGAACGTCGTCGGACCCAGCGCCCGCGCGACGGTGAACATGTGCTCGTCGACCACCCGGGTCCGGGGTGATGCCGCCGTCGCCATGGCGCCCAGTTTCACGCGACGGGCAGCGTCAAGCCCGTGCCAAGAGCGGGTACCTGTCCGCACGGCAAGCCGCTGCGAACCGTCTGGGCACCCGGCTACGGTCCGGACGCCCAGCCGCCGGCGGCGAGGCGGATGGCGGCGGGCACGACGGCCCACAGCACGACCAGCACGACGAAGGTGCAGCCCCCGGCGATCCAGCCGGCCGGCGCCCCCCTGACCACGTCGAAGATGAGCAGGACGACCCCGGAGACGGCCACGGCGAACAATGCCAGGCCCACCTGGGCGAGCCGGTTCGCCACCCGGATCAGCGTCTCCTTCTCCTTGCGCCGGAAGACCGCGCGGTGCAGGCTCACCGGCATGATGAGCAGCCCGGTGGCGCTGACCGTCAGCAGCACGATCACGAGATAGAGCGACTTCTGCTCGTTGCTCAACGTCGTGAACCGCTGCTGGAACGGGATGGCGAGCAGGAAGGCGGTCAGCAGCTGCACGCCCGTCTGGACGACGCGCAACTCCTGCAGCAGATCTCCCCAGTTGCGGTACCGGCGTTGCGCCGGGGTCTCCGAAGGGTCCGGCCCGCCGTTCGAGGAGCTCCCCCGGGCGGTGGAACTCCTCGCCGTCATCCCGCCGCCGTCATCCCGCCGCCGCCGTCTGCCGCCGAGCGTCGCGCAGCCGGTCGACGAGGGACACCACCGGCCCGAATACCCGCTGAGCGGTGGGGGATCCCGCGACCGAGGGGTGCGGATGGGTGGGGGCGATCGCCTGAATGGCCCGCAGTCTGCGGCCCAGGCGCACGAGTTCGGATTCGGGACGGACCTGGCGCAGCGCCTCGAACTCCTCCCGCTCCTCGCGCTCGGCGTGTTCCAGCACCGTGTGCTCGAACGCGGCGAGCTTGGCCCCGAACTCGACGCTGCTCGCCTCCATCCGATCGAGGTCGGCGAGGTCCCGACTCGCAGCCTTCTCCTCGTGGTTGCGGGCATCGGTCACCTCGGGCCCCACCACCTGCCGGCTGATCGGGCGCAGCACCACCTCCTCGCCGGTCTCGTGGGCCGCGAGCAGCGCCCGCAGCTCGTCGAACGTCTCCTGGCGGCGTCGGCCCGTCGACGTCCTGACCTTCCCGAACAGCTCGCGGATCTCGGCATGCTGCGCGAGCAGGATCCCGACCACATCGTCCTCGGGGAGCTGACTCGCCCGGGTTCGTTCCCTCGTGGCCTTGCTGACCGTNATCGCACTCTCCTCATCGCGGACCGCGCACCGGACCGTGTCCCTGCTGGCCTGCCCGCTTGGCGGGAACAGGAACCTGGTCCGAGCGGGGGATGCGCCGGACCGGGATGTCCAGGCCCAGGGATGGGCGCTCTGAGAGGAGAGCAGGAGGTTCTTCGGAATTCGGAATCAGGAGGTTCGTCATTCGGAATCAGGAGGTTCGTCGGCGCCGGGCGGGTCTACCGGCGTTCGAACATCCAGGCCGCGGCCAGCGCTACGCCGACCACGATCCCGACGAGCAGCGCCCCGCCGAACACGAAGAAACCGACCGTCCTGATCAGGGCGATCGCGATCGGCAACGCCGCGGCCAGCAGGAACACGCCGTGGGTGCGCACCGGCGTGTTCACCATGGCGATGATCTTGCGCGGGCCTGTCACCCGGTTGACGTTCAGCTCGTCGGACACCGACGGCATGAGCCGGATCGTCGTCCACGTCAGCAGGACGAAGGCGATCGACAGCCCGAGGGCGTAGAGGAGCCCCACGCCGCGGCCGAAGGCGTCGAACGCCGCACCGGCGCCGATCACGGTGATCATCAGCGGGACGTACCAGGAGGTGGTGCGGTCCTGCCGGGCCTGACCGGCGAGCCAGCGCGCCTGGGCGAACCGTTCGCCGCGCCGACCGGAACCGCCATAGTACTGATCCGCCATAGTCGCTCGACGCTCCCCTCCCACGGCCGGCGCCGTGATGCCCCCGTACCTCACGGGGACATCACGCCCCGATCTGCCCATCCTCCCCCAAGACGAGGGAAAGCCGGGCCGTTTCGGGAGGATCACCTGCCCGCCGCGCCGTCACCGCTGGATCGCGGGCCGCGCTCGGCGGGCCGCGAGAGCCGACACCGCAGGTGGCGCGGCAGGTGGCGCGGCAGGTGGCGCCGCCGGTGACCCGCCGTCCACCCGCTCGGTACGTGCCCGATCGGGCATCCCCGCCCGGGGCCCTCGATCTCGGCCCACGACCCGAAAGCTCGCGGCTCACGGCCCAAGAGCCCACGACCCGAGGGAAAGGGACTCGCACCGGGTCGAAGGTCCGCCGCGGCGGAGTCACCACACGTCGCACTAATCACTACACGTCGTACTTCCGGGCGTGCGGATGACCGCGACCGCGCACTGGGCGTGTGTCACACACTGTGAACTGATGGAGCCCAGCAGCAGCTCGGCGAATCCGCCGCGGCCCCGGGCTCCGATGACCAGGAGCTGCGCCCCCGCCGCGGCCCGCAGCAGGCTGGACGCGGCCGCTCCGCGGATCAGGTCCGTGCGCACATCGAGATCACCCGGCTCGGGCAGACCCACGCGCACCGCCTCGTCCAGCACGGCTCGCGCGGCGCCTTCGAGGGCGGCGTCGACGAGGGCCGTTCCGCCGGATCCCGTCGCATCGAGCGCGGGACCCCCGAACGCGGGACCCCCGAACGCCGACCCCCCGAACGCCGACCCGCCGAGCGCCGCATCGGCGGACCCCGGGTCACCAAATCCTGGACGATCATCGAGTACCGTGCCCCCCGATGCCGTGCCCCGAACTCCACGGCCGGCGAATCCCGGAGCGAAGCCCGTTTCGCCCGGGTCCGTCCGGATGGATCCGGTCCCGCCCGGATCCGTGTCGCCGAGCCCCGCACCAGCCGACGCCGCACCAGCCGGCGCCGCACCAGCCGGCCCGGCACGAACGGCCCCAGCGCCCACCGTGGGTACCGCACCAGCGGACCTGGCACCGCAGAGTCCCAGCCGGACAACGCACTCCGGTGGCAGCGGCGCCCAGGCGTGCATGATGCGCAGCGACGCCCGGCGCAGCGCCGCCTCCTGGGCGGCCCACCGCAGCGCGGCCAACGAGCAGGCGGACCCGTCCACCCCGACGACGACGGGCCCGCTCTCGGCCGGCTCCGCCGACCTGCCGTGGACCACGACCACCNGCACCGACGCCCCGTACACGCACGCCATGCTGACCGAACCGGCCGGCAGGCGGCGCGGCCGGTCACGGCCGCGGGCACCGAGGACGAGCATGACCGCGCCCTCCGACTCGGTCAGTATCGTGTCCACCGGGCTCCCGTACACGGTCCGCTCGACGATCCAGGCGTCGGGCTGGGCCTCGCGGACCCGGTTGACGACGTCGTGCAGCATCCACTGGGCCGTCCAGCGGGGATGCTCCGGTGAGGTGGCGGGCGGCGGCTTCACCCGCGTGCAGAACGGGCCGGCCGCGGCCCAGACGAGCACGGCACGCACCCGCGCGCTACAACGACGCCCCGCGCGCACGGCCCACCGCAGCGCGCGCTCGGCATCTGTCGACCCGTCGATCCCGACCACGATGTCCGCCACGCGACACCGCCTCCCCTCCGAGCATCCTCGCTCGCCGAGCAGGCATCCGTCCCGATCCCGTGTCTACTACAACACGAAGAGACAACGGACGCGAGGGGAGACAGACGGGAGACAGTGGATGGATCTCCCGGCAGNGGCGGACGCCGGTCATGAACAGGTCGATATCGTTCATGAAACGGTAACAGATCTCGGTGCCGACCAGGGTGTGCGCGGAAAACCCGAGGGAACACCAGGAGAGGAGGTGGTACGGATGTCGGTCCGTCCAACCCCCGCCTCGGTGCTCGGGCCGAAGGCCGAGGTTCCCGAGCCGGCGACGGCGGTGGTGGAGCTGCTGGGGATACTGCGCCGCCATCTGGGCATGGATCTTGCCTGGCTCGGTCGCATCGAGGCGGACGTCCTCGTCGTGCAGGTCATCAACGGGGACGGCGCGTCGTTCCAGCTGGCCCCGGGCTCCACCGTTCGGCGCGAGAGCGCCCTGTTCGGACGCGTCCTGTCCGGTGAGTTTCCCACCGTCATCCCGGACACCCGAGCCGATCCGCGCATCCTGCGACTGCCCGTCGTCGACGAACTCGACGTGGGGGCCTACGCCGCCGTGCCGGTGGTCGACAGCGACGGCATCGTCTACGGCCTGGCCGGCTGTCTCGGGCACGGGCCGCATCCGCACCTGCGGCCGCGCGACGGCCGGTTCCTGCGGATGATCGCGGAGATCCTCGGCGATTCCGTGACCGACCTGCACCGGATGTGGGAGGTCCGCAGCCGCGTCTGGCGCGACGTCAGCCATGTGATCGACGGCGGGGGGCCCGCGCTCGCCTTCCAGCCGGTGCTCGACCTCGAACACGGAAAGATCATCGGAGTGGAGGCGCTGTCCCGGTTCTCGGACTACGCCCGCAGCCCGTCACAGTGGTTCACCGCGGCAGGCTCCGTCGGCCTCAACGTCGATCTCGAACTCGCCGCGGTCCGACGCGCGCTCGCCGTGCTGCCCCGGCTGCCGACGCACATGATCCTCGCGATTAACGTCTCGGCGACGACCCTCTCGGCCGGCCTGGTGGACATGATCATGAACGAGGATGCCGAACGCATCCTCGTGGAGATCACCGAGCACGAACGGATCGGCGACACTCCGGCGATCAACCGCGACATCGAGCACCTGCGCCGGCTCGGCGTCCGCATCGCCGCCGACGACGTGGGTACCGGCTATGCCGGGCTGGAACAGCTCGTCCGGCTGCGACCGGAGATCATCAAGATGGACTGCTGCCTGACCCAGGGCATCGACACCGACCCGGCCCGGCGGGCCGTGGCCGCCGGGCTGGTGCACGTCGCCAAGGAGATCGGAGGCAGCGNGGTCGCCGAGGGCATCGAGACCGCGGCCGAACTCCAGGCCACCCGGGAGACCGCGATCCCCTACGGCCAGGGCTTCCTTCTCGGCCCGCCCACCCCCGTCCTGCCCGAGGCCGTCAGGTAAGCCCCGGCGTCAGGTAAGCCCCGGCGCGCCCGGCCGCAGCGGCGGCGGTCAACCATCGACGGCGGGGCTCTCCCGACGCAACCGGAACCAGACGACCTTCCCGTCGCCGGGGATGACGTCGGCGCCCCAGGTCTCAGCGAGCTCGGCCACCAGGTGCATACCCCGCCCGCCGAGCGAGTCGGTGTCGACCTGCTGCACCTGCGGGAGGCGGCTGTCCGGATCCTGGACGCCGACCCACACCTGGTGGTCGGTTGTCCGGATCTCCAGAACCGGCTCACCGCGGCCGTGCACGACGGCGTTGGTGACCAGTTCGCTGGCGAGCAGCACGACGATCTCGGTCAGCTCCGCCGCGAAGCCGGTGCCGGCGAGGCCCGCGGCCAGCCGGACCCGGGCCTGCCGGGGCGCGATCGGGCTGAGCGGCAGCACGAACCTGTCCAACGGCTCGCCGGGCTCGCCGGGCTCGCCCGACTCGCCGGGCAGCTCCGGTTTACCCGTCATGTGAAAGACATTTCCTTGCAATCATGTGGATAAACCCGGTGTCGGAGCTCAGTCCGTGACCCGCGCGAGCACCTCGTCCCAGTCCCGCAGGAAACGATCGAGACCGTACCGGGCCAGGGCCGCCCGCCGGGCCTTCTTCCCGTACGCCCGAGCGAGGTCCACCGAAGCGGGAACGGTCCAGCTCAGCGCACGCCGCGCGGGCGGAACTGAACGCTGATCCGCGGCCCGACCGGCCGCGCCGTCTTGGGCACGGCATGATCCCACGTGCGCTGGCAACTGCCTCCCATCACGAGCAGGTCGCCGTGGCCCAGGTCGTGCCGGATCGCCGGGCCGCCCCCGCCCCGCGGCCGCAGCAGCAACGCACGCGGGGCGCCCAGGACGGCGATCGCGACCATGGTGTCGCGGAACCCACCCGGCCCGACGCGATCGCCATGCCAGGCCACACTGTCACGCCCGTCGCGATACAGGCACAGCCCGGCGGTAGCGAAGCCCTCGCCCAACTCGGCCGCATAGTGCTCGTCGAGGACCCGCTTCGCCGCGCCGAGCGNCGGATCGGGCAGCGACGCACGCTCGTCGTAGAAGGCGAGCAGCCGGGGAATGTCGACGACCCTGTCGTACATCGTCCGCTGCTCCGCCCGCCAGGGGACACGATCGCGCAGCCGCTCGAAGAGCACGTCGGCTCCAACGATCCAGCGGGGCCGCACATCGACCCACGCACCCCGCGCGAGCCCGACTCGTCGGACGGACGTCCCGAGTGGGCCGACCTCGATCGCCGGGGCGTCATCGAGCAACGAGGCCTGGAACGCCGCGATCTCCATGCTTCGACACTACCAAACACACGTTCGAAGACAGGTCTGCGACAAGCCCGAAGGCCCGAAGGCCGTCACAGGTTGACAGGCGAGTAATCGGAGCAGGAATAGACGAGGGTAGCCGGCGGGGTCCCCTCGAACCGCATCGTTCCGATGTACGTCGCCCCCGTCGGCGACTTCCGCGAGGTCTTCAGCTCCACGACAGGCCTACGGATCCCGCTTTCCAACCGAAGGCACGACGTAACCGGCACCCGGAGGTCCGCCGCTCCCGCTGCGGCGAAAAACACGACCGTCCGACCGGCTCCGACGCGTACCTCCAGCACGTTCACGAAGTAGTTGTCGTCGTAAACGCTCACCGCCACCGATGGCATCGTCACCGTGCCGAGGAGCGCGGCCGAGTAGTCCGCCTGGCACGAGTAGCGGAAACGGTAGCTTCCCGGCAGCGCGAGCGAGAACGTCAGTGTTCCGGAATACCGTCCGGAGGAGCTCACCGGCACGTCGGCCTGGACGGGAAACAGCCGGAGCTCGCGAGAACCCGACGAGACCAGCACGCAGGATGTCCGCGGATCCCGCAGGTCGCTACGGCCGGTCGCGTCGAATCCGACCCGCAGCAGGAAGCCGTCCTGCCGGCTTCTGGTGAGAGTTGCGTAATAGTCGGCGCTGTACTGCGACACCCCGGGCGCGGCGGCGGAGAAGGAGGGCACGACGGTGAGCTCCTGGGACGGTCGGGGGGAGCCTGCTGCAGTGGCCGAACTCGTTCGCGCCCCGGTCCCCGCACTGGTCCCCGCACCGCTCGCGGCCCCGCTCCCCGCCCCGCTCGCGGCCGCGGACGGCGATACCCTCGGGACGCCGTCTTCCGGTCCGGTCGCGGCCACCGTCGCGGACGCGGTGCCGGTCAGGGACCCGTCGCCCGGATGGGCGCCGACACCACCGCGGGCGAGGAACNCCCCGGCCAGGATCGCGAGGACGGCTGTCAACGTCCCGGCCACGAGCCACACCCGTCCTGAGGGACGGCCAGGCGCCCCGGGCAGCCCAGGTGCCCCAGGCGCCCCGGGCAGCCCAGGCGTCCCAGGCATCCCGGAGTCAGGCCACCGCGAACCGCCTGCCTCCGGCTCGCCGACGGGCGGCAGCAGGGCCGTTGCCGGTCGCGAGACCGTAGGTACCCGCGGCAACGGCGGTGTCGGTACCTGTGCCGGCACCAGCACCGGTGATGCCGGTCCCCCGGCCGCGAGGGAGGCGAGGGCGCGCGCGGCAGCCGCGGCATCCAGCCGGACTACCGGGTCCTTCTCGAGCATCGCATCCAGCACCGGCCGAAGTGGACCGGCGAGCACGGTCGGGCGCGGCGGTTCGAACAGGATCGCGCTGAGCAGCCCGGCGGTCGTGTCGGCCTGGAACGGTAACCTCCCCTCCACCATCTGGTAAAGGGTGACTCCCAGGGAGAACACGTCACTACGCCCGTCCGCGGGCTGACCGCCAAGCCGTTCGGGAGCGACATAGGCGATGGTGCCGACCACTCCGGCGGCGGTCATCCGACTGTCGTCGTTGTGCGCGGCGATACCGAAGTCGGTGACGAGTGCCCGGCCACTCTCCGCCAGCAGGATGTTGCCCGGTTTGATGTCGCGATGAACGACGCCCTTCGCANGGGCGAAGGNGNGGGCATCGGCGACCGCCGCTCCGATCGACGCTGTCTCATCCGGCCGTAGCCCGCCCGATCCCCGCAGCCGGTCCGCTACCGACCGAGCCGGGATGATGAGGTCCATGACGATCCACGGCAGCCCGCCGTCCTCGACCACGTCATGGACGCTGACGATCCCGGGGTGACCCCGAAGGCGGGCGGCGTTCATCCCTTCCCGCCGTGCGCGGGCGATCCGTTCGGTCCACTCCCCCGGCGTGGAGTCGACGGGGATCGAGACTTCCTTGAGCGCGACGTCGACCCGCAGCATCTGGTCGGTCGCCCGCCAGACGGCCCCCATCCCGCCAGCCCCGAGGCGGTCCTGGAGTCGGTAACGGCCGGCGACGACCAGTCCCGCATGGCCTACCACGGTTCTCCCCGATCCTCCCCGTCCGTGCCGTCCGTGCCGTCCGTTCTGGACGGCTACTTTAGTGAGGGTTCCGTGGATGTCTCCCCGCCGGCCCGGTCGACCCGGTCGACCTGATCCCGACTTACCAGGTCGCCGATCGCGCACTCGTCGTGGGGCCGCCGAATTCAGGGGAGGAAATAACGGTCCAGGGGCCACCGACCGTACCCAGGTCCCCCGAACTCAGGTTCGACCGGCTCGGGTCCCCGTGCCCAGATCCCCCGAGCTCAGGTTCGGCGCCGGGGGGTGCGGGGCGTTGCGTGCGCCGAGCATCTCGGCGGCGATCTCGCGGACCTCGGCCATGCTCGGGACGGCGTGCCCCGCGTCGGTCAGCTCCCGCTGCACGGAGGTCATCTCCACCTCGGGCATGCCGCAGGGCGTCGCCCAGGTCCATGGCCGCATGTCGCAGTCGACGTTGAGCGCGAATCCGTGGCTGGTCACCTTGCGCGTGCACCGCAGGCCGATGGACGCGATCTTCCGGTTGGTCCGGCGGGTCCAGACCCCCGTGAGCTCGACGGACCCGGGCGGGGNGTCCCNCCGCTCGGCCGGAATGCCGAGCGCCTCGACCGTGTCCACCAACCGGGCCTCCAACAGCCGCAGGAACGGCACCACCGCGTTCATCGCGCCGATATGACACATCACGTAGCCCACCAGCTGGCCGGGGGCGTGGTACGTCAGCAGCCCACCCCGGTTGGTCTCGTGAACCGGGATGCCCAGCCCCGCGAGCGGGCGGTGCTCGGGCGGGGTCCGCTTGCCGACGGTGTAGACCGGCGGATGCGACAGGAACCACAGCGTGTCCGGCCGCACGCCGTCGATCCGTTCCCGCACCATCACCCGCATCCGTGCCATGGCAACCTCGTAGTCGACAAGATCGTCGTCGAGGCGCAGCAGGATCTCAGGCCAGGTCACCGGGCCCGGGCCCGGGCCCGGGCCGCTGTCCACCCCGTCGNCGGCGTCCACCCGGTCGATAGCATTCGCGGGGTTCACGGCATTCACCTCTCCACCGTATGCCCGGTCCACCGTATGCCCGGGTTCCGGCGGTCCGGGCCGGGATGATCCCGCGCGGTCGGCGTACCGTGGCCCACAGGGAGCAGCGATGACGTACGACATTCTCGCCGACCTCGTCGTGGTGGCCCACCTGCTCGGGATCGCGTTCATCATCTTCGGTGGGCTGCTGGTCCGGCGGCGGCGCTGGCTGCTCTGGCTGCATGTGCCCGCCGTCATCTGGGGTGTAACGATCATCACGATCGGGTTCACCTGTCCGCTGACCCCGCTGGAGAAGTATCTGCGACGGCTCGATGGTCAACCGGCCTACCAGGGCGGTTTCATCGATCATTACCTTGCGGGCGTCCTCTACCCGGACGATCTCACCTGGCTCGTCCGCTCGCTGGCCGCGCTGATCGTGGTCGTTGCCTACGTGCGCGTCTGCCTGGACCTACACCGACGACGGTCCCGACCGACGGTGGACACCGGACCGGATCCGGCATCATCCGACCCCGGCCAGCGATGACCGTGATGACCGGCGGTGGGTCAGGCCGAGGCCGGCTACGACGTCACGGCACTGCGAGGTCACGGCGCTACGACACCGCCACCGGCGCACCCCGAATACCCCAGCGGGCACACCGCCTACGCTGGCGCCGCCCAGCCGGTGTTCGCGGGGCGGCGCCGGGTGTCTCAACCGGCGGTGAGCCAGTGGGACACGGCGTCGCCCGTCACGACTCGCACGGTCAGGATTACCGCGGCGACCGCGAGAAGCGGAACGACGACCCAGTGTTCGATCCTGCCGTCCGTCCGGGGAACCAGGACTGTCTCCATCCGCCAGGTGACCGGCCAGAGAAGAGGGCAGCCGCGCGGGGTCAGGCAGTCCCCGGCCAGGTGGGCGAGACAGCCCAGGGTGACCGCGTAGCCGGCGAAGCTCATGTCAATGCCGTGCATGAGAAAGACAGCGACCCCGGCGGTCACGCAGTCCATGACGGACGACCAGTGCTCGTGCTTCTCGAAGTCCAGGCCGAGCCCACGTAACCCGAAGCCCACGAGGACGAACAGCGCGGCCCACCACCCATACTCGAAACGGGCAGCCAGCAGGCCCATGACCACACCCATGCCGAGCGCGAAGAGGATCGAGTGGGTGGCGTGCCGGTGGCCACCGGCGGCCCTGCTGATCCACCTGCACATAACCCGGGTGACCGGCCCGAAGGTGTTGGCGATCCGACCGTGGGGATGGTCGATGTCGGGCAGGAGCGCCGCGCCCGCGGATACCACCGCGCCGGCGATCACCTGGGACGAGGACAAGGACACCGCGTGCGAGCCCAACCACTGCTCCCGGGACAGCAGGGGTGCGACGGCCAACCAGACCACCGCCCCGCTCAGGGCGTGGGTCCGTCCCATCATGGCAGCTCAACCTCAATGATCAGCATCGTCAGACTGTATCCAGCCGATCCAGCCGCCGCGCGCCGAGCGACGTTCGGCTGTCCCGTGGCAAGCGGGCTCCGCGTGTGGTCCTAGAAGCCGAGCCGCTGATACACGCCGTTGCTGGTCGGATCAGCCGGATCGGTGAACAGCAGGACCTCGTGCGCTCCCGCGTCCAGCGCAGCCTGGCTCACCGCTGCCGTCACAGCCCCGGCATAGCCCAATGGCGCTTAGTTAAGCGGTCCGAGCAAGGATGATCTTCGATTGTTGATCATGACGGATGCCGGTGTCTGTTGGGCGTTTGACTCGGTAGGCGCTGTGGCGGCCTCGTCTGATGGCGCGTGGGTACGTGCGGTGGCGGCGCACCGGGTTGAGCTGTTCGATGATCTCTGTGAAGATTTCCCGAAGCGCGTGCGTGTGGTCCTCAGTAGGGTCGGGGAATGGCGCGGTGGCCGTCGGCTCCGTTTCCATTCCCCGCCACATCGATCCGTGCATGCCGTTCTCCGGCACACGGCTCTCCGACGTTCTTCACCGTCGGCGTTCGGCCTTGCCTCGCCATGGCTTGTTCGGCCAGGGCGGAATGGGTCTGGCGGTCCGTGACATGACTAGTAGCCCGAGGTAGTTCTTCGACGACTAGCCGACGATCCAGCGTCCGATTTTCCCTCCGTGATCCCACGGGAAATGACCTCGCGATCCTCCGCTGTCAACACCGCGCCGCGCACCGAACCTCCAGATCAGTAGGCCACGTTCCTACCAGACCCGATCTATGACCGGATTCATACGTGGTGCACTGACCTATTGAGACCGAGCGGGCTTCGCCCCGCTGGTGGGTCTTCACCTCATCGAAGATTCTTTCAATTTCCCACCGCTCATGGTAGCCCGTGGCGAGTTCCACCGCGGATATATCGGTTTGGTCAAGGATGTTGGTGATGAGGCAGATCAGTTCTCCGGTGCCGGCTCCGGTGCGGTCGGGCACCGTGTATTCGATGACGCGGACGGGTGTCGCGTAGTCCTCGGGAAAATCGCGGCCCGCGCGGGCGTCGACGATGAGCTGTTCCCGCCGTTTCCCGCTTAGTTTCGGATTGATGACAATGGAGAGGTAGGAGCCGTCAGGGAGCGGTTGGATGACCGGTAGCGCGAGGTTGGACCTGACTCGCCAGAGCAGGTCCGCGCCGGTGTCAAGTGCCTGGTGCCACAGGTCGCGGCCGTAGAAGTTGCGGTCGGCGGTGAGGAGCATCCCGGGTTCGCAGGCGTCGAAGAGAGTGGCGGCGAGGGTGCGTTCGTCGCTCGCCCGGGGGCCGACCGCGGCGGCGACGATCGCGTGCGTGCCGCATTCGGCGAGCGCGACAACATGGACCTGTGGCAGGGCGCTGGCCTTGTGTCCGTTGGTGTGCCGTCCGAACCTGGCCACGTTCTCGGGGGTGTCCGCGGCGTCGAGGAAGAACCCGTCGATCGCCGTCAGCCGCCGGGAACGCAGCCATGCGCCCTTGGTACCCCGCCCCGCGACCGGCACCGCGACACGTTCAAACAACAGTTTCAGAGGCGCGGCGCCGAGTCTGATCCGTGCCTGCGAGATCGCCCCGCTAGTTGGGACCTGCCAGTCACCCTTCCAGTTCCCCAGCCACCTCAACGCACCGGCGAGTTTACGCATGACTTCTTCGTAGTCATCGTCGAAGAAGAGGCACATCGCCATCGTGAAGTACACCATGACCCGGGCTGGCAGCAGCCTGGTACGCCGTTCCTGCCGTTTCGTCTCCACCAGCGCTTCATCGACGAGATCCCGGGGAACGATTCTGGCGAGCACACCGATCGAAATACGGTCGGTCAGCCGCTCGCTGTCCACGGCTGGCAATTCCACTACCTGACGAAGGCGCACCACACCCGGATGCTATCTGCCGACCGCCCGACTCCCGATGTGAACTCTCCGCCGCCCACTGATCGACGTTGAGGAACTGGACCGAACGCCGTGTTCGAAAATTGATCGACGCGGGATCGGACGTTGGCATGTCGGGATGGACAGGCGTCCCTCTAACTTAATCGAGCGGCATTGCCACCTCAGACTCATCCGCGTCGCCTCACCACAAAGGACCGCCCCCATGATCAGACTCGCGTTTTACGGCAGGGTCTCCACCGAAGACCAGCAGGATCCAGAGGCCTCCCGTAACTGGCAGATCGCCCGCGCACGAGCCCTGCTGGTGATCCTGCGTGAAGCCGACTCCACCGGCAAGGCCGAGGTCTACCGTGAACTTGGCCTGAAGCTTATCTACGATCACGAAACAGAGACGATCACAGCCGAAGCCACACCAAGATCATCGGCGTGCGTAGTGTCTGTGTCCGAGGGGGGATTCGGCCACTACGCACACGCCCTTAACCAGCGCAGGCGCATACCGGTTGCCCGGCAAGCGGGCGACCGGTAACAGCCCGCGTGCCGGCCCTGCGTCACCGCCGCACCGAACACTCATGCGCCCCCGGAATCCTGCCGGCCGGCTTGCCCGGCAACGCCCAGCAGACGCCGCTACAACCGACCGAGATCGATCTTGACCGGGAAAGGTGCGGCAGCATCGACGGCGCCCGTGAAGACCTCAGCGCCACGGTACGTTCCGGTCGCCGGGTCGAGGACGTAGGTATAGACG
>NZ_JPGU01000057.1:0-3038 GCF_000732115.1 Frankia sp. CeD | reverse complement strand
GGGGGGCTGCTCGNCCCGCCAGTAATACGAGATTCCAGCCTTCGCATACTGCTCGGCCTTGACAATCCGGTCGGTCGTCTCAGAGCCCGGTGAGACCACCTCGACGACGAGCAGAAGATGCTCGGGACGGGCCGACATGATGTCGATCGTGTCGGCGCGGTACACGGCCACGTCCGGACGCCGATTCGTCAACGGCACGTCCTGAAGCCGAACATCGACGTCGAAGTCCGCGTTCCAGCCCGGCCCGGCAGCAGCCTCCAACGCGACCGCGAGGATCTTGACCAGCCGGTTGTGACGCTTGGACGCGCTGGGGCTCACAACGACCGTCCCGTCCACGATCTCGATGCCCGCGCACNGCTCCTCGGACCAGGAGTCGTATTCCTCCGCCGTGATCTGCTGGTGCATCCAGGCAGGAGCGATCATCCCCGCAGTGATGGCACACCTCCTTCAGATGATCCAACAGACCTGATCCCCGCCGAACCAGNGTAGCGCCGTACCCTCTGTGTCTCGGCATCCTGCGGCAGCCCACCCGCACCCGCGAGGGTGGCTGGGACTGACCCGGGTGTGTCAAGAAAACGGCTCTGTCGCACATCCGGTTTGCGCCGTGAGGCGCTGTGGTTCGAGTGGAGGTGAGAGACCTTCACCGTCTGCCCTGTCGCTGCAGGGTGGGTGGAGCTGAGGGCTGCCTGGTCCGGGTAGTGCCGGTCTGGGTGGGAGCAGCCCTGACGAAGCCGGGACGTTTCAGTAGCGGTCCGAACTGGTCGAACGCGAAGCACCGGTTCGGACAGGTGCCGGTGAGGTACTCGATCCGGTCGAGCTTGCGGTTCTTGTCCGGGTCGGTGGACTCCTTCCACGTCCTCGTGCGTGGGAACGAGATCCGATGGTGGTGCAGGAGCTGCCGCAGCCGTTCCCGACCGATGGTGACGGTGCGGTCGGGGTTGTCGGCCAGGTAGGCGGCGAGCTTGCGCAGGCTCCAGTGCGTGAACGGCTGCCCGAGTCTCTCCGGGCGGGTGCGGGCCGTCGCCACGGCGAACACCTCGTCGTCAGAGCTGATCAGGCGGGGACGGCCTCCCGCCCAACGAGGGTCCAACGCGTCCAGGCCGATCTCGTTGAACCGGTGGATCACCCCCCGGACCGTGTCCTCGTCCGCCGCGACGAGACGAGCGATCGCGGGGACCGGGGTCCCACTCGCCGACGCCATGATGATCAGTGCGCGGCGGACTCGGATCGCGCCGTGTTTCCCGCGGCGCGCGATCGCTTGGAGTCGTTGGCCTTCCTCATCGGTCAGCCGCCGTGCCCGTACCGGCCGCGCCATCGCGGTTCACCTCCAGGGCTGGTCGCCGTCCTCATCGGGGATGGTGTGCCCGTGATCNCCCGCCTCTACCTACTCCACGGCCGGAAACGTTCGTGGTCNGCGCACCAGCCGGGCAGGATCCGGTGGCGGAGAAGCGGGAAGTCAGCTCGGCGGTGCATCTGGCGCATGATCTTCTTGGTCTTGGTGTTGACGCCTTCGGTGCCACCGTGGCTGTAAGAGCCTGTCCTGGATCTTGAGTGATGTTAACGCTCTGTAGTGTCGCGGGGTTGCCAGCGTGGGACGGGATTCCCGCGAACGAGACGGCGGACCATGGTGCGGATCATCGCCCAGTGGATGAACGATGCGGAGGTGGCGGGGNGGCGTTCGTAGTCGCGGGCAAGCCGCCGGTGGGCGGTGAGCCAGACAAGGGTACGTTCGACCACCCNTCGTTTCGGCAGGGCCTCGAAGGTTTTCTGACCGGGTTTCTTCCGAACGATCTCGACGGTGGTCCTCATGATGGTCCGCGCCCATGCAACAGGCTCGCCAGCGAAACCGCCGTCGGCGAACAGATGACGGCGGCTACGATTCCTTAACCTGTCGGTCCTTCAGATCCTGCGGCTGTTGACCTGTCCGTGGTCTTCCCGACTGGTTGGATGATCGCTGGTCGTCGGTTGGTGCGGCCGGGTGGGCGTCCGGGGCCGGGTCGGGCGGGTTTCGGTGCGCGGGCCGGTAGCGGTGTCTTCGGGCGGAGGTTGCGGAATCCCCGGCGGGCACGGGCCGGAGTCAGCCTTGTGGGTTCGGCGGGTCGTTCCCAGGGGCGGCGCAGGTCGGTGGTGAGCGCGCGGGCGAGCCGGAGCTGGGTGTAGGCGGTGAGGACAAGCCAAGTCCAGCGGTCCGCCGCGGCGGGGTCCCGGATCTTCGGGGCGGTCCAGCCGAGGGTCTGCTTGACCATGCGGAAGGTGTGTTCCAGGTCGAATCTTCGCAGGAACGCCTGCCAGGCGCGGTCGACGTCGGCGCTGCCGGCGTCGGCGGTGGAGTGCCACAACCAGACCGGTTTCGGGCGCCGTTCGCCCGGGAGGCGGTCGACGACGAGACGGATCAGGGTGCCCTCGATGATCGGGAGCTGGCCGGTGTGGTGTTCCCATCCGCCACGGCGGGTCAGCCGGGGGTGGGCCCGGTCCCAGCAGGTGGCGACCGCGGTGCCGTACCGGCGGGTCTCGGTGGTCGTGGTGACCGTAGGGGTGGGCAGGCTGGCCGGGTCGGCCAGGGGCAGCTCGGGGCCGTGCCGTGGTGGCCGGCCGGACGCCTTCGGCGGCCGCGGGAGGACGGGCAGGCGGAAGACCCGGTCGGAACGCAGCCGGCCGACGAGGTCGACGGGCAGGCCGGCCAGCAGGAAGGCCAGGCGGGTGACGTCGTAGCCGGCGTCGAACACGACGAGGATGTTCGGATCACCGGCGGTGTGGTGGCCGACGGCTGCGAGCCGGCCGACCACGTCCCGGACCTGGGCGGCGGTCACCGTGGTGAGGTCGTCGTCGGGGCCGAGACGGACCGCGTCCAGCGGCGCCGTCCACGAGGTGCGGCCCGGTTCGAGGGCGGCGACGAACGAGTAGGGCCAGCCCGGGATCATCTGGGCGTTGCCCTTGCCCCGGCCGTAGGTGTGGCAGAACAGCCGGCCCGGGCTGGTGGCCGCGTCCGGGCGCAGCCACGGGCTGACGTCCACACCCAGCACGATCCGGCCGTCGGC
>NZ_JPGU01000056.1:0-18664 GCF_000732115.1 Frankia sp. CeD | reverse complement strand
GTAGAAGGCGTATTGGCCGGCGAGGAGTTCGAGGTCGCGACGGTCGGTGCCGGTGACTCTGGTTTCCAACCGGGCTTCCGCATCGTCCCACGCCTGTTCGACGGGTCCGAGTAGATCCGCGTGCGGTGTCGTGGAGTAGATCCGGGTGAGGCGTTGGATGCCCTGGTGGAGCTGGGCGACACTGAGGGGGTCCGGGGTGGACGCGGCGATGGCGCGGGAGATCTGCGCGGCGCGGCTGGTGGCGCCAGTCGTGGCGGTGCTGGCGGNAAGAAGGATGCCGGNGCCGAGTAGGTCACGGCGGCGCGACGGACTCACCTCCTCGCGGGGCGGCCCGCTGCCGGGCTCCGCCTGAGCGGGAACCATGACGGGACGTGATGGTCGTAGTGGACGCTTCCGTGCTCGCCAACGCCCTCGTCTACGCCGACGCCCGACTCGCCCGCACCGCCACCCGCTACTGCACCATCCACCTCGTCGAATAGGCGCGTGTCTCACGTCGGGTATTGCTCTAAGGGCTAAGCACAGACGAGCAACCGAACCGGCGCCAGCGGCCCGCGGTACGCACCGGGACGCAGGTGCAATGGAATGGCAGCTGCCACCATGCCGCATTGATCGTTTTCGTCTATCGTCGCGGAACATGAACAGCGGCCACGAGCATGAGCTCCCCGCCCAAGGGCACGGGCACGGCGGGCACCCGCGCGGCGGACGGCATGACCACCACGCGAGCGGGCGGTGGACGCGGCTTCGTCACGGCCTGTCAGACCTGGCCGGAGGGCACAGCCACGACCCGGCGGACCAGATCGACGACGCGTTGGAAGCCGACACCGCCGGCCGCCGCGCCCTCCTGATCAGCCTGGCCGGTCTCGGGCTGACCGCCGCCCCGCAAGCCGCCGTCGTGGCACTGTCCGGATCGGTCGCGCTCCTCGGCGACACCCTGCACAACGTCGCCGACGCGCTCACCGCGGTCCCCCTGCTCATCGCCTTCACCGTGGCACGCCGCCCGGCCACCGCCCGGTTTACCTACGGCTACGGCCGCGCCGAGGACCTCGCCGGCCTCGCCGTCCTCGCGATGATCGCCCTGTCGAGTGCGCTCACCGCCTGGGCCGCGATCGACCGCCTCCTGCACCCCCAGCGCGTCGGCCATCTGGGAGCGGTCGCCGTGGCCGGGCTCGTCGGCTTCCTCGGCAACGAGATCGTCGCCCGCTACCGCATCAGGATCGGCCATCAGATCGGCTCCGCNGCCCTCGTCGCCGACGGCCTACACGCCCGCACCGACAGTCTCACCAGCCTCGCGGTGCTCCTCGGCGCGGCCGGTGTCGCGGTGGGCTGGCACTGGGCCGACCCCGCCATCGGCCTGGCGATCACCCTGGCGATCCTCGGAGTCCTGCGCTCCGCCGCTCGCGTCGTCGGGGCCCGGCTCATGGACGCCGTCGACCCCGCCGTGGTCGCCGAAGCCACCAGGGCGCTCCTGCACACCGAGGGCATCGAGGCCGTCCGCGAACTGCGGCTGCGCTGGATCGGCCACACCCTGCGCGCCGAAGCCGACGTCACCGTCGATGCGAACCTGACCCTGACCGCCGCTCACGACCTCGCCCACGCCGCCGAAGCCCACCTGCTGCGCCGCATCCGCCGCCTGTCCGCCGCTACCATCCACACCAGCCCCACCCACCACCACGCCGCCACGACGGTCCCCTAAGCCGCACCGCCGATCATGCTCGGTCACGGCGCCGCCGGATCGGTGCCCCGTGCCCAGCTCAGTGCCCCGTGCCCAGCTCAGTGCCCCGTGCCCAGCTCAGTGCCCCATGCTCAGCCCGCCGTCCACGGGGATCAGCGCACCGTTGATGTAACCGGCCTGCGGGGAGGCGAGGAAGGCGACGAGGGCTGCGACGTCCTCGGCCTCACCCATGCGGCCACCGGGGACGCCGGCGGTGAGCTGCTCCCGCTGCGCCTCGGTCAGCGCGTCGGTCATGTCGGTCCGGATCGGCCCCGGAGCGACCACGTTCGAGGTGATGTTGCGCGGAGCCAGCTCGCGGGCGAGGGAACGGGCGAAGCCGATCAGGCCGGCCTTGGACGCCGCGTAGTTGGACTGGCCGGGGCCGCCGACGGAGGCGACGACGGAGGAGATGAAGATGAGCCGACCACGACGCAGCCGCATCATCGGCCGGGAGGCACGCTTGGCCACCCGGTAGGCACCGAGCAGGTTCGTGTCCACGACCTCCTGGAACGCGTCCTCGCTCATCGTCGCCAGCAGGGTGTCCCGCACGATCCCGGCGTTGGACACCACGATCTCCACCGGCCCGAGCTCGGCTTCGATCTCCGTGAACGCCTTGTCGACGCTCTCACTGTTGGCGACATCCAGACGGACGCCCAGCATCCCCGCGGGGGCGGTGCCCCCGCGGCTGGCGACCGCGACCCGCTCACCCGCGGCCGTCAGGGCGGCGGCGCAGGCGGCGCCGATCCCCCGATTACCACCTGTTACCAGTGCGACACGACCCTCATTTGCGCCCATGGGTCGGATGGTAGCGGCCACCGCGTCGAATCCCGGTGTCCGCCGACGATGAGGCCTCAACCGCCGGCCGGCATCGGCTCGGCCACCCTCGCGGTCCTCCCTGGTGTCGCCCCGAACCGGTCACGCGGACCGATCGCACGGGCGGGACGATCCGGGGGGACGATGCGCACATGCGTCTGATGATCCGAGTTCAGCCGGGCGCCGGGCGGACCGCGGTGGGCGGCCGGCGCGAGGACCCGCTGCACGGCCCGCTGCTGATCGTCCGGGTCACCGAGCCTGCCGTCGACGGCCGGGCCACCGAAGCCGCCCTGCGGGCCCTGTGCGCGGCGCTGCGGGTGCGCCGGGGAGATGTCCGGCTGGTCCGCGGCGCGACCGGCCGGGTCAAGGCCGTCGAGGTCGAGGTGGCAGCGGTCGACGAGCCCGCGCTCCGGATCCGGATCGACGAGCTCGGCCGGGACGGCTGACCGCCGGGGCGGCAAGTCCCGCCGCGGCAGTCCTGGCAGGGCGGTTCCGGCATCACCGGGCTGACGCACGACGGCCAACGCCACCGCGATGGAACGCGGATGCTGAAATGGTACGGCCACCGTGGTGAAGGTGGGATACCGACGCGGACACACCATGTGACGGCGACGGGCGCCGCCGATCCGGCCGGCGGCGCAACCTCCGACCGGCACCGCACCACCGCGCGTCCGGACTTTGGGAGGTCGGAGTCGTGGGACGTAGGCCGGTCATGCGCAGGCCCGATGTCAGACCGGTGGAGGCGGCGCACACGCGCTCCGGCCGGGGGGATATGATCATTACACCAGACGACGCCGCGGGGCCGGTCCCGGCCCGGTCCGTGGATCCGCCCGTGCCGGGGACCGACGGTCGGGTCACCCACGACGACCGGGCCGAGGGCGGCGGTCCGCCGGGAGACGCCAGCCCCCCGACCGGACCGACGAACGGAGACGACGTCGTGGGAACCCAGACCTCGCCGACCGCGGCCCGGGCCATCCCGGGGCCCCCAGACCCGGCCATGCCGGGGCCGCCCGGTGGCGTACTCGACCTCGCCGCGCTGGCCGCCGTGGAACGGCGGCTGCGGAGCGTCGCGGCCCGGATCATCGACGGGGACGAACGCGCCGGGCAGCGGCCCGCGGTCGCCGCCGAGTCGGAACGGGCGGCCGTGGCCTCGGTGTCGAGCATCGCCACGGTGCTGTGGTTCGACGCCCTGCGCGCCGAGGACCGCGTCAGTGTGACTCCACGCGCCGCCCCGCTGATCCATGCCGTTCATCACGTCCTGGCGCACGCCAGGCCGACGGCCGAGAAGACGGCAGCCGAGAAGACCACGGCCGCATCGCCCGTCCCCGCCGTCTACCGGCTCCCCCACGTCCGGCCGGGTGAGATCCGTCCGAACGGGGTCCGTTCCGGGCCCGATGGTCGGCCGTTGCGTGCCCTCGGCGCCGGCAACATCGGACCGAGCGGGACGGTCTGGGCGGCGTTGGCACGCCGTTATGCCGGGGAACGCTTCGACCGGACTCCCCGGGGTCGGCAGATCTGTCTGATCGACTACTCCGAGCTGCACGACCCGACCGTCTGGGAAACGATCACCGATGAGCGGGTCGCTCATCTCGGCGAGCTGTTCTGGGTGGTGACGGTGTCCGGCTCCGCGCCGACCGGACCGGTCGGCGGCATCGGCAAGCCCGCCCGCGCGGCGCGCATGTTCGAAGCCGCCGGTTGGCAGGTGCTCACCGTCCGATACGGACGCGTCCTCGAAGCGCTCTTCCGGGCTCCCGGCGGTCACGCGCTTCGCAACCGCCTCGACCAGCTCCCGATGGGCGAGTACCGCGCGCTGCTGCAGGCCCACGGAGCCGACCTGCGCCGCCGGCTCGCCGGTCCCGGTGCGTCCGGCGCCGGCATCAGCCGCCTGCTGGACACCCTCACCGATGACGAGATCCATGCCTGCCTGCGCGATCTCGGTGGCCACGACCTTCCCCTGCTGATCGACGCCTTCGACGAAGTCGCGGCGGACCGGCCCACGGTCCTGTTCGCCTACACCAGCGACGAGCTCGCCCGGGAGGAGCGCTCCCACGACGAACAGACCCACGGCGAACAGACCGCCGACCACGCGTCCGCGGCCCCGTCCGCCGGACCGGGCACGCCGCCGGCCGCCGGCGGTGGCACCCGCCCGGTCCTCCGGCCGGGAGACGACGCCGCGGCCCACCGCCTCGCCCGGCACGTCGCCGGTTACCTGGACCGGGTGCCGGTGCCGCTCGGCGCGGCACCACCCGTGCCGACCGACTCCGACCACCGCTTCCCGGCGTGGATCTCCACCCAGGAGGCATTCGGCGGGATGTTGCGGGACCTACCCCGGCTCGCGCCCCAGGCAGCCACCGCGGTGCTGACCATCAGTACGCGCAACGCCGACCCCGTCCTCGCCGGCTGGCTGGCCGCGGCGGACCGGACCGATGGGGAACAACCGGGCCGGCACGTGGCCGGAGGCCTGTCGGCCACGGCCTTCGGCGGGGTGCTGGCCTCGCTGGGAGTGGCCTGGAGCCGCCAGGGTCTGCCGCTGCTGCCCATCGGAGTCGCCGACGAGGTGGCGGCCGGACGGGTACTGCCCGGCTGGATGGCCGGCGCCACCGCGGACGCCCGATCGATGCTCGCCGTGGCGGACACCGGTCTCGACCCGGTCGTCCGCAACCTGGCCTGGAACGGTGGCAACGTCGTCCCCGCCCCGGTGGCCGCGACCTGGGAACCGGCCTTCGCGCACGATCTCGCCTGGTGCCTGCTGGCCGGCCTCGGCGGGCTGGCCCGCCTCGACGGCACCTCCTGTGTGATCCGGCTCTCCGCCCGCCAGGTCGATCAGCGCCTCGCCGAGGTCCCCGTGGACGCGCTGGAACGGCACCGACGCCGGGCCCTGGTCCTCGCCGGGGGGTACCGGCTCCACGAGGGCGGTCCCGACGCCGCGCTCACCCTCGTCGGGGTGGGTGCGGTCATGCCGGAGGTGCTGCACGCCGCAGCGGAGCTACGCGCCGGCCTCGGCCGGGAGATCACGGCCGTGTGCGTGACCTCCCCGAACGCGATGTTCCACGCGCTGCAGGCCCGGCGCGGGTTGGCCGAGGGTTCCGACGCCCTGCTCACCGAGGTGTTCCCCGCGGACCGGCGCACCCCGATCGTGACGGTGGTCGACGGGGACCCCCGTGCCCTGAGTTTCCTCGCCGGCGTCCACGGAGATCCCATCTCCGCCCTCGGTTCGAGCGCGCCGCTGCCGGAGGCCTCCGGGCCGCCGGGAGGGCCACCGGGAGGGCCACCGGGGGACACCGACCCGGGCTCATCGGCCTCCGGCGCCGGCGGCCACGCCGGTAGCGGCAGCCTTGCCCGGCGGGACACGGCCTCGTCGCGGGACCACCGTCGCCGCCCACCGGTGGAGCTGGACACGATCGTCGGAACGGCCCTGGACCTGCTGGACGAGACGGCAGGCTGATCCGGGCCAGGGACCCCACCGTACCCGGATCCCGGGACCCCGGCCGCGCCCGGACCCCGACGGCCCGCCGTGCTCAGATCCCGACGGCGTGCACGCCGCCGTCGACGTGGACGNTCTCGCCGGTGGTGGCCGGGAACCAGTCCGAGAGCAGCGCCACGCAGGCCTGGGCGGCCGGCGTGGTGTCGTGGACGCTCCAGCCGAGCGGCGCCCGGCCGTCCCAGACCTCCTCGAACTGGCTGAAGCCCGGGATGCTCTTGGCCGCCATGGTCCGCAGCGGGCCGGCCGCGACGAGGTTCACCCGCACGCCCCGGGGTCCCAGATCACGGGCGAGGTAGCGGGTGGCGGAGGCGAGGCCGGCCTTCGCCACGCCCATCCAGTCGTACGACGGCCAGGCGACGGACGCGTCGAAGTCCAGGCCGACGATCGACGCCTTCTCGGCGAACAACGGCAGGGCGGCCCGGGTGAGCGACGCCAGCGACCAGGTGGAGATCTGCAGGGCGGTGCCGACCTCGGACCAGGCCGCCTCGACGAACGGCTTCCCACCGAGCACCGATTCGGGCGCGAACCCGATCGCGTGCAGCACGCCGTCCAGGCCGTCAACATGTTCGAGCACCTGTCCGGCCAGCCCCGCGAGATGCTCTTCGTCGGTGACGTCCAGCTCGACGACGGGCGCCAGGGTGGGCAGTCTCTTGGCGATGCGGCGGGTCAGCGACANCCCCCNCCCGAATCCGCTGAGGACCACCGCCGCACCCTGCTCCTGGGCGATGCGGGCGACGCTGAATGCGATCGAGGCTTCCGTGAGAACACCGGTGACGAGAACGCGCTTACCTTCGAGAAGTCCGCTCATGGGCTGCATACTCCCAAACATCGCCGTCCCGGTAGCGACACCGCTGCCGGGAAGTCGTCCCCGCCGTCAGCGGCGGATGCCGTCGCCCGCAGCCCGTCCACCGTTGCCCGCCCACCACCCGCCCGCTCGGCGCTAGGGCGACCGGGCGGCCTGCAGCCGCCGAGCCGTGCGGATCACCGGTTCGACGAACCGGGCCGCCAGCGGGCCGAGGACGGCCATCAGCAGCACGTAACAGGCGGCAAGCGGGCCCAGCCGGGGTTCGAGGCCGGCCGCCACCGCGAGGCCCGCGATGACGATCGAGAACTCGCCGCGTGCGACGAGGGCGGCCCCGGCCCGGAACCGGCCCATGGTCCCGATTCCCGCCGAGCGGGCGGCCCACCATCCCGTCATGACCTTTGTCGCGACTCCGGCGATCGCGAGCAGGGACCCGGTGAGCAGCGCCGGAGGGATCTCAGCGGGATCGGTCTGCATGCCGAAGAAGACGAAGAAGACCGCCGCGAACAGATCGCGCAGCGGCCGCAGGACCTCCTCTGCACCCTCGGCGACTGGTCCGGACAGGGCGATGCCGACGAGGAACGCACCCACCGCGGCCGACACCTGCATACGCTGGGCGACCCCGGCGACGAACAGGGCCAGCCCCAGGGCCCGGAGCAGCAGGATCTCGTCGTTGCGGTGGGCCTTCGGGTTGAAGACCAGCCGGGTGACCTTCTCGCTGTGCCGCAGCGCGATGTAGAGCACCGCCACCAGGACTCCGAGCGCGATCGCCACGGTCAGCGATCCGCGCACGAACGTGTGATGGGCCAGCAACGCGGTGAGAACCGGCAGGTACACCGCCATGGCGAGGTCCTCGAGCACGAGGACGGACAGAACAACTGGCGTCTCCCGGTTACCGAGCCGCCCGAGGTCCCCCAGCACCTTCGCGATGATCCCCGAGGAGGAGATGGCCGTCACCCCACCCAGAACGACCGCCGCCGTCGGGCCCCAGCCGAGGAGGAACGCGGCGACGACCCCGGGGGTGGCGTTGAGCGCCAGGTCGAGCACCCCGGCCGGCGCCTGTCTGCGCAGCCCGGACAGCAGCTCGTCGGCGGTGTACTCCAGACCGAGGGTAAGCAGCAGGAGGACGACCCCGATCTCCGCGCCGACCCCGATGAACTCCTCGCTGGCACCGAGCGGCAGCAGGCCACCCCGGCCGAACGCCAGCCCACCCACCAGGTACAGGGGAATCGGTGAGACACTGATGCGCAGCGCGAGATGCCCGAGGACTCCTAGGNAAAACAGAATCCCGCCGAGCTCGAGGAAGGTCGTCGCGGTGGAGTGCACGCGGTCCCGACTGCCCTCCCTGCCCGCGTCAGCCGTTGCGGAGCAACATACCGACGGATGCGGTGTTCTCCGGCGTACCGACGACAACGACGACGTCTCCGGCCTCGAATCGGAAGTCCGGCCGCGGGGATGCGAGCACCTGCTGGTCGCGGACGACCGCGACGATGGAGGCGCCGGTGCGGGTACGGGCCTGGGTGTCCCCGAGCTCGCGGCCCACGTAGGGCGAGCCGGGCAGGATCACGATCTGCTCACCGACGAGCCCGGCGAAGGCACGGTTGAGGTCGGCGAGCTTCTCGACGATGCGCGGGGCACCGAGCAGCTCGGAGAGCACGTCGCCCTCCTCCGGCGTCAGCGCGATGGACTCACGCGAGGCGTCCGGGTCGTCCGCGTCATAGATCACGAGGTCCCGGCGCCCGTGATGATGGGACACGACTCCGAGCCGGCGGCCGCTGCGCGTCGCGAAGTCATGCCGCAGCCCGATGCCAGGCAGCGCGGTCTCCTCGATCTCCACAGCAACCTCTCCGGCGCTCCGATGGCCTGCCTTCCCACGAAGGCCCAGATGACCAGCCCCATCACACAGTAGTCAACCATCCGCGACCGCGCCTGGACGGTGTGCCCGCCCGGCCCCTACCCCACGGAGCGCGGGGATCCGCGGATCCGCGCGCTCCGTCGGCGTGTCGGCATCACGACACGTATCGGTCGAGGAGGTCGAGGAGATCCCCGCCACGATGTTCTTGCGTGACGCGTTATGACGGAAGAACGTCGCAGTAGGACAATGCCGCAGTAGAGCAGCGTCGCAGTAGAGCACCCTCTCCTCGCCCCGCCCACGATCCACTCAGGAGGGTTACCCGACGTGCTGACCCGAAGCGCCCGCCTGTTCCGCCGGATCGCCCTGACCGTACTGGGTCTCGGCGTCCTCGGCCTCGGGATCGCGATGTTGGCGCTGCCGGGTCCGGGATTCCTCGTCGTGGCGCTCGGGTTCTTCATCCTGAGTCTGGAGTACGAGTGGGCGCGCAGCCGTTTCGAGCAGGCCCGACGCAAGGCCGCCGACCTCGCCGATCAGGCGGCCGCGAACCGGTTCTCGTCGGCGTTCACGATTCTGTTCGCGCTGGGGATGATCGCTGCGGGAATCGCGTGGATCGTGGTCGACACCCTTCCCGCGTCCTCCGGGTGGTCCGGCGGAAGCCTGATCCTCAGTGGGCTCGTCATCCTGACCACCATGATCGTGAGTCTCTGGCAGACGAAGGAGGCCCGCGATGCCGGCCGGCCCACGCCCGCCGAACTCCTCGCCCGGCGGGAGCTGGAGAAGAGTCGATCCTGATGGGCGAAAATCTACTGGCCCTGGGTGACCTGATTGATTCCGAGTACGTGCGGCTGGGCGTACACACACTTGTACAGGGCCGCGCGGTCGGCGGTCGACGCCTTCGCGACGTCGTACCGCAGCGGATAGATCCGGCTGGTGGCCAGCTGGTTGCGGTCCTTCGGCAGCTGGATGGCCCTGCCCACCGAGGGGCACGCGGCGCGCACCGCGTCCTTCTGCGCCTCGGTGGCTCCCGGGGCGAAGTACACGACGGCCTCCTGTTGCGGCGGCGGCCCGTCCAACGTCGCGTAGATCCCNAAAACGATCAGGCCGATGGTGGCGAGTACCGCCACGACGACCATCGTCCGGCGCCGAGGGTCGGCCAGGTAGCGAGCGGCACGGGCGGCAGCAGGTGACGACGGTGGGGCCACGTGGTGAGTCCTGTCACATCGGGGAAGGAAATCTGGTCCGGACGACGGCTGGAGCACCGCCATGACCGGACCCCCAACGTAGTCCGCCGAGCGGGTCCGTAAGGTAAACGCCCTCATGAGGCTTAGCGACCTCCGCCACGGGTGACCGCCGGCCCGCCGCTGCGCGGCGTGCTCGTACCGGTTCACCGTCGACCGGCGGCGCTGTGCCCGCGATCGCGCCCAACGGCGGGCGACCCCGATGACATCGACCTCGATGATCATCAATTATTCGACGATCATCGATCCAGCGATGATCACAACCAGTGGACCATGGGAGCGAGGAACAGGTCGTGCCATCCCTGATCGAGGACTACGCGCTGATCGGCGACACCCACTCCGCGGCGCTCGTGTCGCGCACCGGGTCGATCGACTGGCTGTGCCTGCCCCGATTCGACTCGCCGTCGTGCTTCGCCGCCCTGCTCGGCGACTCCGAGGCGGGCCACTGGAAGATCGCTCCCGTCGAGCCGGTCCTGGGCGTCAGCCGGCGCTACCGGGGCGACACGCTGGTCCTGGAGACGGACATGACGACCGCGTCCGGCACCGTGCGCATCGTCGACGCGATGTTTCCCCGCGCAGGCACGCACACCGTGCTCCGCCTGGTCGAATGCCTCGAAGGCGCGGTCCACCTGCGATCGGAGACCCGGTTTCGCTTCGACTACGGCTCCATCGTGCCGTGGGTCCGCCGGGTGGACGAGCACACCATGTCGGCGGTGGCCGGGCCGGATGCGGTCACCCTGCGGACGACCGCCCCGATGGAGGGGCACGACATGGCCACCTACGCCGACTTCCACGTCGCCGCCGGCCAGTCGGTACCGTTCTCATTGACCTGGACCCCCTCCCATCAGACTCCCCCGCCGTCCCACGACGTCCGGCGCATGATCACCCTCACCGAGGCGTGGTGGTCGGACTGGATGGCGGGCTGCACCTACGACGGCCAGTGGCAGCCGGCCGTCCGCCGGTCGCTGATCACCCTCAAGGCGCTCACCTACGCCCCGACCGGAGGGATCGTCGCCGCCGTCACGACCTCGTTGCCGGAGCACATCGGCGGCGTGCGCAACTGGGACTACCGGTACTGCTGGCTTCGGGACGCGACGATCACGCTGCTCGCCCTGCTCGACGCCGGGTTCACCAGCGAGGCGACCGCATGGCGGGAGTGGCTGCTGCGCGCGGTCGCCGGTGACCCCTCCCGGGTACAGATCATGTACGGCGTTGCCGGGGAACGCCGGCTGCCCGAATACGAGATCCCGTGGCTACCGGGGTACGAGAACTCCGCCCCGGNGCGGGTCGGCAACGCCGCCGTCGACCAGTTCCAGCTCGACGTCTACGGCGAGGTCCTCGACGCCCTGCATGTCGCGCGGGTCGCGGTCGCCAACCGTCGCCAGACCGTGCCTGGGCTGGCGCTCCCCGGCGGGCAGACCATCACCGAGAGCCATGCGGACGACTCCTGGCCGCTGCAGACCAAGCTGATGGACTTCCTCGAGACCGGCTGGCGGAAGACCGACGAGGGCATCTGGGAGGTGCGCGGCCCCCGCCGCCACTTCGTCCACTCGAAGGTGATGGCCTGGGTCGCGGCCGACCGGGCGGTACGCGGGATCGTTGAGTCCCGGCTACCGGGCCCTGTCGACCGCTGGTCGGCGCTGCGGGACGAGATCCACGCGGAGGTCTGTACCCGTGGGTTCGACTCCGAACGCAACACCTTCACCCAGTTCTACGGCTCCAAGGAACTCGACGCGGCGCTGCTGTACATGCCGCTGGTGGGGTTCCTGCCCGCCACCGACCCCCGCGCCGTGGGAACAGTCGCCGCCATCGAGCGGGAGCTGATGGAGGACGGGTTCGTCCTGCGGTATCCGACGGCCGAGGACGGCGCGGTCGACGGACTGCCCGCGGGCGAGGGCGCCTTCCTGGCCTGCACCTTCTGGTTGGCCGACAACTACGCCCTGTCCGGGCGGGTCCACGAGGCTCAGGAACTGTTCGAACGCCTGCTGTCGTTGCGTAACGACGTCGGGCTCCTCGCGGAGGAGTACGACCCCAGGCTGGGCCGGATGACGGGCAACTTCCCGCAGGCGTTCAGCCACGTCCCCCTGGTCAACACCGCGCGGACGCTCACCGACGCGCTGCGCGGCACACCGCGCTCGCGCACCGACCGGGCCCACCCGCCCGGCCACTTCTTCGGCTGAGCCCGCGGGACACCCGACTGACTACCGGCTCGTAACATACCGTGCACGCCGATACTGGATTCGTACGATCGGCGTGATCGGGATTCACGTTTTCGACGGACGGACAGGGGACGGGCGTGGTAGGTCGCATCGCGGTGATCGGCGGTGGAATTCTCGGGCTGGCGGNCGCCCNTCGGCTCGGGNAGGNCGAANCGGGNTCGGCCGTGACGGTGTTCGAGAAGGAACAGGACATCGCCCGGCATCAGACCGGCCGCAACAGCGGCGTCGTCCACGCCGGTCTCTACTACGTCCCAGGTTCGCTCAAAGCGACCCTGTGCCGCCGTGGGGTCGGGCTGCTGCGGGAGTTCTGCGCCACGCACCGCATCCGGTACGACGAGTGCGGCAAGATCGTGGTCGCCGTCGACAACAGCGAGCTCGAACGGTTGGCCGAGATCGAGAAGCGGGCGACGGCGAACGGCGTACCGCGGACCCGGATGCTCGACGCCGACGAGCTGCGGTCCGTCGAACCCCACGCCCGCGGGGTCGCCGCCCTGCACTCACCCACCACCGCCATCGTCGACTATCCCGGGGTCGCGCGGGCCCTGCGTACCGAGATCGTCGCCGCTGGCGGGGCCGTGCGCACCGGAGCCGAAGTGATCGGGGTGGAGGATCGTCCAGCCGGCGTCCACCTTCGCCTCACGGTCGCCGGAACCGCGCGCGCGCGGCCCAACGGCAATCACGAGATGGCGTCCCGCAACGGTGGCCGGGTCGCCGTCGTCTCCGAAAGCGTCGGGCCGTTCGACCTGCTGATCTCCTGTGCCGGGCTGCAGTCGGATCTGGTGGCGACACTGACCGGCGAGGACGCCTCCCCGCAGATCGTTCCCTTCCGGGGCGACTACTGGCTGCTGCGCCCCGAGCGGCGTGGCCTCGTCCATGGGCTGATCTATCCGGTTCCGGATCCGCGATATCCCTTCCTCGGTATCCATCTCACCAAGCGCATCGACGGGGAGATCCTGGTCGGGCCGAACGCGGTGCTGGCCACTGCCCGAGAGGGGTACACGGTCGGCACCGTCCAGGGCGCTGACCTGCGACGGACGCTCGCCTGGCCGGGGTTCCACAAGATGGCGAAGACCCACTGGAAGACCGGCGCCAAGGAGATGCTGCGCACGGCGAGCAAGCGGGCCTTCGTCGCCGAGGCCCGGCGCTATGTCCCCGAGCTGCGGGCCACCGACGTGGTTCGTGGCCCCGCGGGAGTCCGGGCCCAGGCCGTCGCCCGCGACGGTAGCCTCGTCGACGACTTCGTCCTGTCCCACAACGGGCGGGTCGTGCATGTCCGTAACGCGCCATCTCCCGGCGCGACGGCGTCGTTGGCGATCGCTGAGCACATCGTCAGCAAAATCGTTCCTGAACGGGCCAGCTGACCGGCCTGAGAAACCGACAAGCCCGAGATTGACAATCCCGCGGCAACCCGTGCATCAAACCCGACGCGGCCGCCCACCAGGCCACGGCAGACGCTGGGATGGGCGAAGCCGGTCGAGGTTTTCAACGATTTACTGGCGAAGCACGCGTCGCCGTGACCGCTTGATTCCACACAGGTATTGGCGGCTCTCCGCAGTTCAAACCAGTCGTGGAAGTCGGACAGCTCCCGGGACACGGTCCTCCCCTGTCCTCGAGCGATCAACCCGGACCGGGTCCAGATTCCCTCTCGCTCCTTGAGGCCGATGTGACCTCTGGTCGAGGATGGCGCAATGGCGTGGTGGGACCGGCCGCCCGGAGCGGAGGCTCCCCCGCCCCGGGCGGCGCGTCCGAAGGGACCGGACACCGGTATACCGCCGTCGGGATGCGTCGACGGCGGTATACCGGCAGACCCGCGCAGGGCCGCCGTTCACACCGTGTAGGGACGCTTCTCCCTGGCCTCCGCGAGCGCGACCGCCCACCACTCGAGTTGCCTGATCAGGGTCTGGGCAGCGGTGTTGCAGCCTTCGGGATCCTTGGGCGTGCCATCGGCGTGGAACCGGTCCCAGGCACCGTGGAAGCTGACCGTATCGCGGATGGTGACCGCGTGCAGCTCGGCGAAANCCTGGCGCAGGTGCTCCNCCGCGCGCAGGCCGCCCGCCTGGCCGCCGTAGGAAACGAAACCCACCGGCTTCGCCTGCCACTCGGTGTAATGCCAGTCGATGACATTCTTGAGAACGGCCGGGTAACTGTGGTTGTACTCGGGGGTGATCACGACGAAGGCGTCGGCCGCGGCAAGCTGCCGGGTGACGTCCGCTAGCTCCGCGACTTCTGGACCGCTGGAGGTACCCAGCCTCTCCGGCAGCCTGACGTCATCGAGATCGACGACGCTCGTGACGATCGAATCGTGGGCGGATACCTGCTTGATGAACCACTGGGCGACCACCGGGGCGAAACGTCCTACCCTGTTGCTTCCAATAACTACCGCGAGGTTGGTGGGCTGATCGAGCATGAAAGTCCCCTATTCCGCGGATCGGCGAGATCCGCTCTCGCCAGCAGGCGCCCGGAACTCTAAAACCTCAACCATGATTGAAGTCAAGGCCCCCGGACAGTGGGGCGAGCTGCTGTACGGGCGATACACGGGAAAGATGAGCGACTCGGCCCGGGGCCGCTGCGACAGCATCCCGAACGCCACTTCTCGGCTCCGTTGACCTCAACCATGGTGGAGGTTGCAGGCTCTGTGAGGTCACCGCCCGTCACCAGATGCAGCAGGGCGCTTCGAGGGAGAGTAAGGATGCCAGCACTGGCCGCGCCCACCCAGGGGCCGGAACTCAGCCGGACGGCAACCCGGGTGGTCCTCGTCGGGCTCCTGGCCGGTGTGTTCATGTCCGCTCTGGACAGCACGACCATGGTCAGGTAGTTGGCTGCTTGACGCTGCCTCCGGCCCTGGCCAGCGGTCCCAGCTGGTCCAGCGCGCGCAGCGTCGCGTCGGCGTCGGTGATGGTGATGGTGAGCAGCCCGAACAGGGCGCGACGGACACCACGAGCGCGCAGCCTCTCGAGCGTGGCCTCGTCGGGATCCATGAGCGGAACGGTCACCGGTGGCGTCGCCACCCCGGCCCGGTCCGCCTCCTCGGCCAGCTCGTCCAGGCCTTGGATCAGCTGGTCGACCGGAAGGGGTGGAGTGAGCCAGCCGTCGCGCCCGGCGATGATCCGGCGGAAGGTCGTCGGGCCCCATCCCCCGATCCAGACCGGCGGATACGGTCGCTGCACAGGCTTGGGCCACTGGAAGACCGGATCGAAATCGACGAAGCGACCGTGGANCTCCGCCTCCTCGGTGGTCCAAAGCGCCTTCACCGCGGCCAGCCGCTCCCGCATCAGCGCCATTCGAGTCGCCGGGTCGGTGCCGTGGTTGCGCATCTCCTCACGCAGCCAGCCGGCGCCGACGCCGAGTTCGAAACGGCCCTCGCTGACCAGGTCCAGGCTGGCCGCTTCCTTCGCCAACAGGAGCGGGTCCCGCTGGACCACGAGCGCGACCGCGGTGCCCACGCGCAACCGGGTGGTCGCGGTCGCCGCGGCCGTCAGACTGACGAAAGGATCAAGATTTCGGTAGTAGTCGCGGGGAATCTCGCCAAGCTCGGGGTGCGGTGTCTCCCGTCGGGCGGGGATGTGGGTGTGCTCGGTGACGAACAGTGATTCGAAGCCGCGCTCCTCGATCACCCGGGCGAGCTGAGCAGGCCTGATCTGTTCGTCAGTGACCGCGGTGAAGATCCCGATATCCATGCGTCGCACCGTAGAGTCTGCCATCAGTGTCAGGGTCAAGAGCGAGGGCTGGAGGCTGGTCCTGATGTTGATCGGCGAGCTGTCGACACAAACCGGCGCCAGCGTGCGGTCCTTGCGCCATTACGAGAAGAACGGACTGCTCGTGGCGGAGCGCGGCGCCAACGGCTACCGCCATTTCCCGGAGTCCGCGGTGGAGACGGTGGCCCGGATCCAGGTGCTGCTCGGCGCCGGACTGTCGGTGGCGACGATCCGCCAGGTGCTGCCCTGCACCATCGACGCGACGCCGCGGATCGTGCCGTGTGCCCAGCTGTCGGCGACACTGCGCCGCGAGCTGGACCGGCTGGAGCTACAGGCCGCGTACCTCGATCGCGCACGTTTCCTGATCTCGACGATGCTCGCGGCCTGAGCGCCACAGGAAGTAGCCGGGCCTCCGGGGCGCAGAACCCGTCAGCCGCCGATACTAGTGGACCTAACGCACCACGATAAGAACCGGTCAATCTTGGTTGCTGGCCCTGAAATCACCGTCCGGCCGGTCGCCACACGTGCCCCGAACAGGGACGATGCTCGGTGACCACGCCGACCGGAACATCGCCTACCGGGTAGAACACGTGTTCCGAACACCTGGCGGTTCCGGGCACTTCCGGGCTTCCTGGTGACCGTGCGCGTTGGGCACCGTGGTCGCGTCCACCCTCCTCTTCCGCCTCTGAATGTGCCCGTGCTCG
This sequence comes from Frankia sp. CeD, assembly GCF_000732115.1. Classification (NCBI taxonomy): domain Bacteria; kingdom Bacillati; phylum Actinomycetota; class Actinomycetes; order Frankiales; family Frankiaceae; genus Frankia; species Frankia sp. CeD. Next base: position 2,143 of record NZ_JPGU01000056.1, on the reverse strand, counting down.
GGTCGCGGTCGCGCCGAGGAGGGGTGATGGTCAGAACGTCCGCACCCGGGGGCGATGTACCCGCGGTCAGTGCGGCTGATCGAGCTGACTGGCGACGAGCGGGAACTCTGCCTTCAGGAGCGTTGCCAGTTGCTCCTGAAGCTCGCGCAGCGCGGTCGTGGCGATGCGCCACACGATTGACCAGTCGACCTCGAAGTACGCGTGAACAGCGATGTTGCGGAAGCCCGTGACGGACCGCCACGGCACATCCGGCCAGCGGTCGCGGATCTCGGGCGAGACTCGACCGGCTGCCTCGCCGATCACCAGGAGCTTCTGCAGAACGGCGCTCTGGATCAGGTCGCTCGCCAGGAAGGCGGCCTCGTCGACGTCCTGGACGAACGTCGTCGCGGCAGCCGCCGCTTCGATCATGTCGACGAGGTAGAGCTCGTCACGCCGCATAGAGGACCCGAGCCTCCGCGAGTACCCGGTCGCGGATGACCCACTTCAGCCGGGACTTGGGTACCAGGTCGACGTGCCGACCGACGATCTTTTCGAGCTCGTCCCGAAGATCGACGATCTCGAAGCCAAGCTTCGAGTCGGGCGCCAGCACATACAGCAGGTCGACGTCCGAGGAGTCGGTGTCGTCGCCACGAGCCACCGAGCCGAAGACGGAGAGCTCGGCGACCCCGTAGCGTCGGCACACCTCGGCGATCCGGCTGTCACGAAGGTCGACGGTCACCTCGCCATTATCGCCTCCAGGCAGCCACGACCGCACGGCTCGGACACCGCCTCCAACGAGGTGACCTGACCCCGTCCGAGGAACAAGAAGGCCGGGGCGACCAGCGGTGCGCCCAAGAGATCACCTTCCGGACGGGTCACGCGGCACACGTCCGGGGCTACGAATTCTTGTTCGGGGAGGTAGCGCGTTAGCCAACTGGCGGCATCTCATGCCAGGGTGACCATTCGGACCAGGCTTCCCAGTTGGGACGGTCATCGTCGGCGAGCCAGTTCCATGCGTGGGGCTTTGCGACCGGCCCCGCTCGGGGCGGCCGCGGCGGATCAGCGAGCTGGAGCGCGCCGAGCTGACCCGTCGCGGCCTGACCGGGGACATCTCGGCCTCCAGCGTGCGACGGATCCTCGCGGAGCATCCGGTCAAGCCCTGGCGCTACCAAAGCTGGATCTTCCCGCGGGACCCGGAGTTCACCGCGAAGGCCACCGTCGTCCTCGACCTTTACCAGGGCCAGCCGCTCGGCCCGAACGACCGGGTGATCTCCGTGGACGCCAAGCCGTCCATCCAGGCCCGCGCCCGGATCCACCCGACCGCTCCACCCGCCCCGGGGCGGGTCATCCGGGTCGAGCACGAGTACGAACGCCACGGCGCGCTCGCCCTGCTCGCCGCGCTCGACGTCCACACCGGACAGATCACCGCCACTACCCCGCCGACGAGCGGCATCGCCCCGTTCATGGCCCTGCTCGGCCAGATCATGGCCCAGGACCGGTACAAGAAGGCGGACCGAGTGTTCGTCATCGTCGACAACCACTAAGTTCTGCGCGAACCGCTGGTCCGATCTCTTCGACCTGCCTGTTCTGCCTTCCACCCACAAGCCGGATCGATCGATCAAACCTATTTGCCCAGGTCAGATGCCAACTACACGGCGTAGTGGACCATGTGTACCAGCATCCGAACCGTTTGATCTTGGTTGCTGGCCCTGAATTTACTGTCCGACCGGTCGCTACCCGGGCTCTCACCAGGAAGGATGCCCAGTGACCGCACCGGTCACTATGTCATCTAGCGAATCGAACACATGTCCCGAACTCCTAGTGGTGTCGGACGCTTCGGCCCGTCTCGCGACCGTGATCGTGGGTGTCGTGGTTGGGTCGACGGTTTGTGGTCGGGTTCGGGAGATGTGATGCGCCGTGAGGTCGCACTGAGCGCGATATGACCCGGTCTGGTCAGGCGACGTCGAGCCAGGCGCGGAGAGCCTGGCGGATGACATCGCTGGCGTTGGTGTGCTCGGCTTGGGCGCGGGCGCTGAGCGCGGCGCGCAGTTCGGGGTCGAGGCGGACGGGGACCACCTCGCCCGGGGCGGAGCCGAGGGGCCGGCGTCCGCCGCGGCGGTGGAGGTGGGCGACGTCGTAGCCGGTCTCGGCCTCGGCGGCCAGG
>NZ_JPGU01000055.1:2991-18909 GCF_000732115.1 Frankia sp. CeD | reverse complement strand
CACCCGGACGATCCCGAGCACTGTCACGGTCCACGTCCTGACGAGCCTCACCCTCGACGCGGTCACACCCGCTGATCTCGCGGGCTACGCCCGAGGGCATTGGACGATCGAGAACAAGGTCCACTGGGTGCGCGATGTGACGTTCCGTGAGGATGCCTCGCGGGTTNGGACCGGCCCACTGCCCCGCATCATGACCACACTCCGTAACCTGATCATCGGGCTGATTCGCCTCGCTGGCCATAACCGCATCGCCCCGACCATCCGCAGAATCCGACACGACAACGCCCTGCTCCTGGCCATCCTCACTCTCGACAACCCCGCTGACCTGCATCAATGACTTTGCGGGTCACCCTGCTCCCCCGGCTCCCCCGGCTCCCCCGGCTCAACCGGCTCAACCGGTCCGACCGGCCCGGCCAGTCCCTTCGTCCGCCGGCCGGCCAGCTCCTCCGGGGCAAGTTTCGGAAGCGCACCGAGGGGGACCTCCGGGGCGGCAACCATCGCCTCCAACAACCGCCGAACCTGGGATCCCATCCGTTCTACCGTCTTGTCGGTGAAACGGCGGCGGTCATAACCGATCCTGAGGATGAGGCGGTGGTCGTGGTTCGCATAGAGAGTGAGCGGGNAATTCGTCTGCTCCTCCAGACGGAATTCCCGGTGCCGCCAGGAACCCCCCAGCGACCGCAGCCGGGTAGCAGGCAGGTAGTTCTCAAAGATGAGCAGACTCTCGAACATCGGGAGCGAGGCCGGAATATCACTCCAGGTGTGGATACGGGTCGGCGAGGTGTGCTCAAACTCTCGCAGCGCCAGCTGATGCCGTCGCAGCCGCTTCAGCAGCTCGATCACGGTCATCGTGCTCGGGGCGACGACGCGGAATGGCAGCGTATTGAGAAAGAGACCAAGCATGTCCTGGGCGCCGTCCAGGAATCCGCGACATGCCCGGGTTGTACCGAATACTACGTCATGGCGGCCACTGAGCTGTTGCAGGAGGACCGTCCACGCCGCCTGCACGACGTTATTAGCGGTTACCTGTTGCTCACGGACCAGGAGTTCCAGTGCCCTGGTCATCTCTTCCGAAAGCTCGGTCTCCACGGCCGTCAGGACGTTCTCACCGGGGTCGGGGACGCGGACCACGTCGACGACGAATGGCGTGGGCTCCGTAACACCAGCCAGATCGGCACGCCAGAACGACTCCGCTGCGACAAGGTCCTGCTCGGCCAGCCAGGCGACGTAGTCCCGGTACGGGCGCGGACGGGGACGCTCGGCCCGGCGCCCGACGAGCAGGTGATCGTACCGTTCGAAGAGTTCCGCGCTCACCATGAAAAGGGAGCGCCCGTCCATCAGTGCATGATGGGTCGTCCAGACGAACTCGTATTCATGATTATCCATGCGGAAGACCGCGAACCGCATCGGGGGCCCGGCCGCGAAATCGAAGGACCGGCGCTTGTCATCGTCGAGGTATTCGCGCAGGCTCTGTTGCCGAGTTGCGCTGTCCAACTGCCTCCAGTCCCGCGCGGGCAAGGACACATCGACATCACTGCTGACCACCTGGCTCGGACCGTCCGGATGGTCCAGCAGAAGCCTGGTCCGCAGCATCGGATGCCAGTCGAACAGGTCCCGCAGTGCCTGCTCGAACACCGCCAGATTCAGCTGCTCCCGCAACGTGAACAACTTCTGCAGAACGTAGAATCCCTCGCCGGGAGCGCTGCCACTGTGCAACAGCATTGCGTGCTGCNCCGCCGCCAGCGGAATCCTTTCCACGTCTCCGCCCGACCGCACGGCTCCCGACCCGAGGCGGCGCGCGCTCGTCGGCGCCACCGGACCTGGCGAGGTGCCGCGCCCTTCCGGGTTGTGCATATCGAGCCTCTCGTAACGTTGGGTCGACTTTTCCGACCGGAGGTCTGGCCCCACGGCGAGGCTATGTGGAAAGCCGACCTGGCCCAGACTACTGGAATTCGAAACGGCTTCCTCTCGTCGCCACGAGCAGGTCAACCTGCCGAGCACCACTTTCAACCGGTACTGTGGCCCACGCCACGAAGGTCGTCAACACTTATTACACAGCGCTATCGATTCATTCGAGATGGCGATCGAGCAGCACCGAACAGCGGCTTTATCCACCTTCATTCCGACGCCATTCCGACGCCATTCCGACCGATTCATTGGCCGTTCACCGCCCGGCCAGGAGGTACCGCTGAAATCCCGACAAGATTTTCGATGCGGACGCGCGAGAAGCGCCACTGAAAATATCCCACAGCCTTGACTCCGCGCCGACGAACTGCCCGCGCTCAGGGGTCAATGAGGCGTTCGATGCCGTCAAGGACACGGTCGAGGCCCCAGCTGAACTGCTCGGTGGTGACGTAGGCGGCCAGCACGTCAATCTGGCTGGCGGTGCGTGGGTAATGCTCGACGGGCACGGCAGCGAACGCGTCACGGCGGGCGGCGNTCCGCTCCGCCTCGGTGGTTCCCGGCTCGTGCGGCTCGGCGGCCTCCAACGCGATGGCGCCCAGCACATACACGATCAGCAGATATGCGGACCGGGCCGCGTTCGCCGCCGGCACCCCGCCGTCGGCCAGCGCCGCGAGCAGCCGCTCGTTGAGCGCGAGCGCGTTGGGGCCGTCCATCGGGCCACCGAGTCGTCCTTCCGTCCTTCCATCGAGGCGGCACCGGCCTGGTCTGGACCTGGTTCGCGACCGGCTGGACCTACGCTCTGCTACTACCGCCGACGCTGCTGCTGCCCACGGCCCTCGGTCGCCGGGACGATCCCGTCCNGCGCGCCGCGACCTGGGTCGGCTCCGCCGCGATCGTGCTCGCGCTCGCCGGATTCCTGCGCTGGGTTTTCGTCGTGCCGCCGCTGGCACGGCAGTACATGGCCGGCGACACGACGACCCGAGCAGCCGTCGACGCCGCCTGGCTCGCACAACACCAGCTCGGCGGCGCCCTGCTTGGCGAGCACCTCGGCCAGACGCTCGCCATCGCCTGGTCGACGACGATCTCCGTGATCATCCTCCGCCGCCGTCTGCTTCCCGCCGCTGTGGGCATGCTGGGCCTGGTCGCAAGCGCCATCTACCTGCTCAACCAGGGCGACATCCTGACCACCGCGATCCCCGGGGTCCCCGCATGGGAATCGGCGGGCTTCCTCGGCTCCACACTCTGGTGGAGTATGGATCGCCACCCTCGGCTTCGCGCTCCTGCGCCGGCATCCACCCAGCCGACCCCGCAGAACCGGCTCNGCCCCGCGGCCAGCCGCTGCCGGGCTGCCGGGCTGCCGGGCTGCCGGGCTGCCGGTTCAGCCTTGAGTAATTCAAGATCGGCATCGGGGTCTGTCGCATCCGCGACAGACCCCGACGAGGTCGAGATGGGACCGGTCAGGCGACGATGTCGACCGGCGTGCCCAGGGGCAGCATGCCCGCCAACCAGGTGATGTCGCTGTTACTCAGGCGGATGCAGCCGTGGCTGACGTCACGCCCCAGCGTGTGGGGCTGGTCGGTGCCATGCAGACCGATAATCGGAGCATGGCCTTCGAAGGAGGCCAGTGAGGTGGAGAAGCCCGAGAGGCCGAAGGCGAAGGGCCCGTAGGGTCCGGTCGGATTCCGCGGCCGCAGCAGTTCGGTCAGGTAGTACCGCCCCCCGGGGGTCGGCGTGTCCGTGGTTCCGACCGCCACCACGAACAGGGATATGAGCGTGTTCCCGCGATACAGCCGCAACTGGTGGGCTCCGCGGACGACCTGCAGGTGATAGGCGGTGGTGCTGGCGCGGACCTGGTCGTCCCTGATCCATCCGCGGCTGCCGTTGGGCCATATCGGCAGCAGGACCTGCCACCATCCGGGCAGTCTCGCCGTGACGAGAAAGACCCGTGGCGCGCCCGCCTCATTCGGGTTACTCAGCCGCGACGCGGGCCAGGTGGACATGGGCGTTGGGTAGACGTCCACGCCGGCGACGGTCGCGGTCAGAATCGTGTTCACCGCCTCCGGCTCGGCCGCCGCGCCGCGAGAAGACCTGGCGGTTACCGAAGACCTGGGGATGGCCGAAGACATACCGGTGGCCGAAGAGCCGGCGCCGATGCCCTCACCACCGACCGCGCAGGCGGCCGGGAACAGCAGCCCGCACACGGCGACCATCAGCGCGGCCGACGCGCGCGGCGCCGACAAGCCGGCGGGTGGTCGAGGCCGCCGGGTGCCCGCGTCCGTCACCTCTGTCATCCCATAGAGCCGGTCATCCCGTGAAGGGGACGGTGTTCGTCGTGATCGGCGTCGCCGGTACCGTCGTGCCGGTACTGGTGCCGGTGCCGCCCTGCTGCCCGGGCGAGCCCTGTGGTGTCGTGCCGCTGGTTACGGGTGATGTCGAGCCCGTCTCCTGGGCCGGGGCTTCTCCCGTTCCGGGAGCCTTCGCGGTACCGGGGATCTGTCCGCCACCGGTCGACTCCCCAGTACCGGGAGTCTGTCCGCCAGCAGAGGCCTGTCCGCCACCAGAGGCCTGTCCGCCACCAGAGGCCTGCGGGTACGAGGGCGCCTCGCCCCGCGTGCCCGGCACGATACCGGCTCCCGGGGCGACGGGGCCGGTGCCGGTAGGACCGGTGCCGGTAGGACCGGTGCCGGTAGGACCGGTGCCGGTAAGGCCGGTAGTGGTGGCCGCGGTCGACGGGCCCTGTCCGCTGGCCGGCACCGGCCGACCGTGGGTCGACACACCGATCGTCGGCAGCTGGGGTGAGGGGTTCCACGACTGGTCGAACACGCGGGCCACGACGAGGGAGGAATGCGTGTCCAAGGTGCGCGAGGCNCCCGCCGCCAGCACCCCGTTGCCGCCCCGCCCCTCCTTCGAGAACCAGCCGAAGGCGACCGGATGATCGGTGACGTTCTTCAGCGTCCACGAGACCATGCCGTGCCCGCCTGCCGATCGCAGGTCGAGCGACCGCAGGTGGCTCTGGATCCGGTTGATGTCGGCCGCCCCGATCGAGTAGGCGCGGAACAACGGGTTGATCTGCGCGACGATATGAGGCGGGGTCGGGTTGACGACGACGTTGTCGATACTCACGTCGAGATCTGGCCGCAGGGCGAAGCCGCCCGGGAGCGTGACCTGACTGGAACCGGGCACCCCGTCGGGGAACGCGGCACCGGCTGGACCGGCCACGGCGGCGGCCAGGGCGCCGGCAGCACCGACGGCGGCAAAATACATTTTTCGCGAGCGCATGGCGGGACGCCCCTTCCCTGCGTAATTTATCGGCGTACGTGTACGTTGAATCGCCCTGGCGACAGTACTCTGCGACGTCCTCGTGCTACCCCGCACGATCTCACCAGGTACCCCGTCCGGGCTAACACGGCGGCGGGAACCGGGCGCGGACGGTCCGTCCGTGCCGTGTGTGCAGAGGATTTTTTCGTACCCACCAGGAGGCGCCGGCGAAAGTTGTTCGGCCGGTATCTTCCGACTCACCTGTCCTCACCAGGACAGGTGAGGACGGCGATACGATTATGTCGGGCTCTCCGAACGGGCCAGGTACGCGGATGTGGTGTGCAGGACGATGGCCGCCAGCGCGCCGGAATGGTGGGTGCGGTAAACGAGGTCGGCCTGGGCCGGGTCCACCCGGCACCGCCAGAACCAGGAGGGTGATAAGGAGGGCTACGCAGAACTCGGGGAATAGAAATAGAGCGCCCAGATCACGGAGAATTCCGTCCGACGGGTCGGGAGCGGACGCCGGTGGTCNGTGTGCAGTACTCGCCAGACCCTGGAGTTGGCGACGGCCCGGGTTGTGCCCGGTCAGGTGCTGTTCTCCCGAGTACAGTTCCGGATCGGAACTGTACGACCGACACGGCAGCAGGGACCCGTCCGCCACGGTGGCCGTCCCCCGAACTCGGCCGCGATGCGGTCGATGCTCAGCGGGTGAGTCGCAGTACGCGTCGGGTGCGGGGAACGGCCCGGTTGGCGGCGGGACGCTGGTCATGATCGGGTGCCTTCGGCGGGATGGGCCTGGCCCCGGCGGTCGCGTCGAAGCCACTCAGGCGCTCAGGCACTCAGCCGCTCCTTGACGTAGGTGGCATAGACGATCTTGATCATCTCGCTATCGTTGCCGACGTCGATGCCGACCTCGGCATGGCGGCGCACCGCCTCGGCGGCCGCCTGGCGGATGGTTCCCGGCAGCCGCTGTGCCCGCTCCGGGGTCGGGTCGTGATGCTCCCGCTGGAGCACCTCTTCGGCCAGCATCCTGGGCACGGCAGGCTGCCGACGTGGGCGGTCACGATGCGGTCGGTGCTCAGCTTCATATCTCTCCTCGCTTACGGCAGACGGTCAACGGGCTCAGCGGGGGCAGGGCTGAGAGACGGAGACAGAAGGAAACATCCTCTTAACGGAATGCATTAGATGGATAGAATTTTCATACAGTATGATTTCTACCAAAGGAACAGATCTTCATCCGGCCCGTGCGGCAGATGACAGCGCACCACCGGCAAGCTGGAAGCCGAAAAGCGCGAGGATGGTGACGACGTTGGGAGAGACCATGACCGGACCGACGGCCGTCGAGACGATCGACGAGCCCGCCCAACCCACCCCCGGGCCGGGCGGCACCATCGCGCACCTACGCGCCTGCCTGCCGACTCTCACTCCCAGCGGTCGCAAGATCGGCCAGCTGATCCTCGACGACCCGAGGGAGATCGTTCACCTCACCGTCACCGATCTCGCCGACCGGACCGGCACCTCCGTCGCGACCGTGGTCCGGTTCTGTCAGGATCTCGGCCTCAAGGGCTTCGCCGACCTCAAAATTCGTCTCGCCGGCGAAGCGATTCCTCCCGAACGCGGCCTCCACGAGGCCGTCACCCACGCCGACTCCCCTGCCACCATCCTGGAAAAGATCCTCCACAGCACCGAGTCGGCCCTGTCCGAGACCACCCGCACCGTCGACCGCGCGGCATTCACCCGCGCGGTCGACGCCCTGCAATGCGCTGACCGGGTCCTGCTCATCGGCGCGGGGACGTCCGCCCCGCTCGCCCAGGACGCCGCCTACCGCTTCCGCACTCTCGGCCTGCTCGCCGAAGCCCCCGCCGACGCCCACGTCCAACACGTGGCCGCGCGCCTGCTGCCTCCCGCCTCCGCCTGCCTGGCCATCAGCCACACCGGGCAGACCCGCGAAACCCTGGCCGGCGCCGCCGCGGCGCGCGCGGCAGGGGCCACGACCATAGCCCTCACCAGCTTCTTCCGATCCCCCCTGACGAGGCTGGCCGACGTAGCCCTCGTCGCCGGCAGCAGCGAAACAAACTATCGAGTCGAGGCCATGAGCAGCCGCATCATCCACGCGACGGTCCTCGACGCCCTGTTCGTGGCCGTCCACCTCGCGCAACCCGACCGCGCCCAGAAAGCCCAGGAACTCACCGCCGAGGTACTCACCGAACACCGGATCTGACACCCGAGATCACGGAGGTGAACCCGCGGAGGGTGACGGCGAGGGTGGCCATGGCGAGGGTGGCCATGGCGAGGGTGGCCATCTCCCGGTCCGGTACGGCGGTGATCTGATCGTTNNNGTNNANNNGANANNGGTCCAGCGGTTGGCTGGTTATACACGGTCGAGACGGCCAGCGAGACGGCCAGCGAGACGGCCACGGCAGGCCGGCGGCGGTAGCGGCGGTCCTCTCNCCCCNCGCNGACCGCACGAACTACGCAGACCGTGTAAACCGTGCGCCGGCCTCCCACCGCACCCGCTCCTGCGGTGACCACGATCCTTCGACTGGCCTTCGGCCGGCGAATCTGGGACCTGACCTCGTGAACGCTCGTGAGTGTTGGCGGTCATCACGTTCGCCGGCCGTGTTGTCCTCGACCGGGCACCCAGCGTCCTCGACAGGGCACCCCGCCGGTTGGCCTTCCCCTGGTAGGACACTTACGAGGAGACCTACGCGGAGCCCTCATTCAGGACCGGCCTCGGCGGGTTGATCACGTGCTACTTCTCCGTTCGGGCCAACCCGACGGGCACCGTGTTCAGGTGGACGAAGGACGACCGGCGTGAAGGCGTTGCGGGCGTACCGGTTCGCGCTCGACCCGAACAACAACCAGCGTGCCGGCCGACGACCGGCATGTGAAGCTGCCCCGGATCGGCNGGGTGAAGGTCCGCGAGCCGATGGGCGCGCTGACCGGGCGGCTGGCGAATGGTCGGGCCCGCCTCCTAGGCGCCACGGTGTCGCGCACGGCCTGCCGCTGGTTCGTATCGTTCACCGTCGAGGTCGAGCGGGAGGTTCCCACCGGCCCGTCACGGCGGCAGCGTGCCGCCGTGACGGTCGGTGTCGACCTCGGGGTGCGCCACCTCGCCGTCCTGTCGACCGGTGAGACCGTGGCGAACCCGAAGCCGCTGGCCCGGTCGCTGCGGAAGCTGCGCCGCGACGGGCCGCACAAGCTCACCACCCGGCTCGCGACGTCCCACGAAACGATCGTGGTGGAAGACCTGCCCGTGGCCGGAATGGTCCGTAACCGCCGCCTCGCCCGTGCCGTGTCCGATACCGGCATGGCCGAGGTCCGCCGCCAGCTCGCCTACAAAACCCTCTGGTACGGATCGACCCTGGTGGTCGCGGACCGCTGGTACCCCTCGAGCAAGACCTGTTCCGGCTGTGGCGGGCGNAANCCAAANCNGACCCNGCCGGACCGCATCTTCACCTGCCCGTCCTGCGGGCTGGTGGCCGACCGCGACGCCAACGCCGCGGTCAACCTGCGTCACCTCGTCGCCGCCAGTACGTCGGAGACGATAAACGCCCGTGGAGCCGACCGTAAGACCCACCCTGGTGGGCGGGTGGCTGTGAAGCGGGAACCCGGCACGGCCATGGCCGGGAAGAGCGTCACCCGCACCACCGAGGTGGCATCCGGCGGGAAGTACGGCGGGACACGGCGGGNCACGGNGGGNCACGGAGGGNGTCCCGGTCGGCGTGAAATCCTTCACGCGGCACGGAAGGGCGCGACACGTGATTCCCGTCGCGATCGCCTTGCCGGGTCTGCCGTAGACCATGACGGCGAGCTTCCGAAAAAGCGCCGTGACCACGCTCGGCGTGAACGCCCCGCCCACCAACTGACACAATTGGGTAGTCAGATCACGGCCCGCTGCTGCGCCCCGGAGGGCACGAATGAGGGCACGAATGAGCCGGCCCTCCCAATCCTTCCGGTAAAGTCGGACGGGACCCGGACCCGGACGCGGAGCGTGAAAAGCGGAGCGTGAAAAGCGGCCAGAACCGTTGAGGAATGCCGCCGAACCCGGCGGGCCGTCATGGCCGGGACCGTCACGGATTCCCCGCGCAGGGGGCATCATTGCCGGCTCACAAGTGGTTGCAAGAGGTTTCAGGCGTCCGGCCGACGGCTTCCTCCGATGCCNCCCGACTCCGCCTCGAGCCGTTACCCGAACAAGCCAGCCGCAGGGGCGGCGGCGGCGGCTTTCCCTCGCATCCACCAACGATTCGATAGGCATCAGCAGCACTCCATCGCCGCACCGGTCAGTCATGACGGCCCTGAAGCCGCGCCCCGGCCGGTTTCCGGAGTGCCCTGGGAAGGAGAATCCATGGCGGATCCCGTGGTGACCGACGTCGGGACGTCGGCACGCAAGATCGACCGCGAAGACCCGAACGGCGGATGCCCGGTCGTACAGGGCGCCGACGGCGTATGGCGGATCAGCGGGTACGCCGCCGGGCAGGCGGTGCTGCGCAGCTTGGAAACCAAGCAGGCCGGCCTCGGTATCGACGCATCTAAGGCGATTCCCAAGCGGATCCGCCGACCGGTGCTGCACAGCGACGGCCCCGAGCACCGGGAACGCCGCCGGCTGACCGCACGATTCTTCACTCTACGCAGGGTCGACGAGCACTACCGCGAGCTGATGCACCGCGTCGCCGACGAGCAGATCGACCGGTTGCGCCGCGAGCGGAGCGTCGACCTGTCCGAGCTCAGCTTCGCCCTCGCCGTCGAGGTCGCCGCCGCGGTGATCGGCCTCACCAACAGCCGCCCCGGCATGGCCGCCCGCCTGGAACGGTTCGCCCAGGGAGACCTCGGACCGCCGAATGTCACCAGCATCCGCGGCATCAGGCAGTTCATCCGGCAGAACCGCCACGCCCTCGCCTTCTACCTCGCCGACGTGCGCCCCGCGGTACGCGCCCGCCGTCGGCGACGCACGGATGACCTCATCTCACACATGATCGACCAAGGCTGCACCAATGCCGAAATCTTCGCCGAGTGCGTCACCTTCGCACCCGCAGGAATGATCACCACCCGGGAGTTCATCAACGTCGCCGCCTGGCACCTGTTCACCGACGACACACTGCGCGCCCGCTACCACGACGCTGACCAGACCGAACGGATCGCGATCCTGCACGAGTTCCTGCGCTTGGAACCGGTCATCTCCACTCTCAAACGGCGCACGACGGCCGACATCCAGCTACCGGNCCCGCACGGCCCGCNAACGATCCCAGCCGGCGCCCAGATCGACATCGCGGTGAGCAGCACCAACATCGACACGCAGGCCATCGGCGCCGACCCGTACACAGTCCGCCCCGCCCGCCCGATCGGCGACGGCGTGAGTCCGGCGGGGCTGAGCTTCGGCGACGGCCCCCACAAATGCCCCGGCGCACACGTCGCCATCCACGAAACCGACATCTTCCTGCACAAGCTGTTCATGCTCGACGGCCTGCACATGGCCAGCCCACCCCAGGTCACCCTCCGGGACGAGATCGCGGCCTACGAGCTGCGCGGCCTCGTCGTCACGCTCGACTGAATCGTCGCGCTCGGTTGACCCGGCCCCACACGCCCGGCGCCGGGCACCAGGCACCGGATTCGCGTCGTCGCCGACGATGAACCTGAGGCGTCACGACACTCCCGGATCCATCACTCCCGGACCCATCGGCTGGGCCTGGCCGTTACGGATCTCCGCGCGGGCGTGCGCGACGAGCTCCTGGACGTCCCGTTCCACCTCGTCGGGGTCAAGCCCGAGCGCCCGCCCGATGTGGACCGACCACACCTCGGACCGCAGGTTGGTCTCGAAGTCGAGTTCGGCACGGAGGTTCTGCCGGGCGGCCTCACGGTTCTGGCTGACCATCACGAACGTCGATAGGAAGATCGCCTCCAAGCTGACGATCATCGTCAGGAGGCCGAACGGGTAGCGGTCGAAGACGGCGCCCTCGCCGAACACGCCCTCGTTCAACAGGATCCAGCCGCCGAACCAGACCGCATGCAGGTAGACGAAGGGCAGCGATCCCGCGAAGGAGGTGATCAGATCCGCCCCGCGGTCCTGCGAGGTGCGCATCCGGGCGAAGGCGATCCGCTCGTTGGAAATACGCGGATGCGGGCGGCCACCCGCTTCGGCGTGACGGGGTCGGCCATGGGTGTCGGCGGAGGAACTCATGCCTTCATGCTGATATGCACCCGGATGCGTTCCCGCGCCGGCCCGCTCCTGGTGACGCTCCATCGCCTCCAGCCGCCTGGCGATCGGAATCCAGGAATTCCTCACCTGCATCCGCGCGGTCAGCCGGCGGCCCGCGGGACACTGGGCCGATGCCGCGTCCCTTCCAACAGATCGATGTCTTCTCAAGATCCCCGTATCAGGGCAATCCGGTAGCCGTCGTGCTCGACGGATCGGGACTCGACCCGGAGGAGATGCAGCGGTTCGCCCGGTGGACGAACCTCTCGGAGACTACCTTCATCCTGCCGCCCACCTCATCGGACGCCGACTACCGGGTCCGGATCTTCACACCCGGTGCCGAGCTGGCCTTCGCAGGGCATCCCACGCTGGGTACCTGCCACGCCTGGCTGACCACCCGGCCTCCGGCCGAACGGGGCGATGTGGTCGTTCAGGAGTGTGGTGCCGGGCTCGTTCCCGTCCGGCGGACCGCGGACGGACTCGCGTTCGCCGCACCCCCGCTGCGACGCTCGGGGCCGGTTAAGGAGGCCCTCGTCCAGCGCATCGGCACGGCGCTGGGCATCGCCCGCGATGACATCGTGGCCGCCGAGTGGGCGGATAACGGGCCGGGATNGATTGCTGTTCTACTCGACAGCGCCGAGGCGGTCCTCGCGTTGCAACCGGGCATCGTCGACCTGCATCTCGGCGTGCTCGGCCCGTATCCGCCCGAGTCGACCGAGACGTTCGAAGTTCGGGCCTTCTTCCCCGTGAACGGCACGACGAGGGAGGATCCGGTAACCGGAAGCCTCAACGCGTCCGTCGCCCAATGGCTGCTCCGGACCGGGCGAGCGAGCGCACCCTACACGGTGAGCCAGGGAACACTGCTCCACCGGACCGGACGGGTGCACATCTCCGCTGATGCGGACGGCACGGTCTGGATCGGCGGCGACACGATCACCTGCGTGTCCGGCTTCGTCGAGCTATAGGTTCCGTTTGTAAACGAACCGACCTGCGCTGGCATACCGGCGCAGGTCGGCGAGCTGGGCGTCGTTCCGGGTCAAGAGCGAACCCGATACGCCTGGAGGACCCTCACGGGCTTCCTCGACGGCGGCTGCGACCGCGCGCCGGACCCGGTCCGCGGCGGCCTCCCGACCATACAGCCGGAAGCACAGCGACGTCAGGATCTCGGTCACGTCCCCGACCAGATCGTCATCCACCCCGGCGGGGTCCTCATCCACCCCGGCGGGGTCGACGACCAGCAGCCGGCGGCCGGACGCGGCAAGGTCGGCGTCGACATACTCGACGCCGAACCGGCCGAACCGGTCGCGATACTCGACAACGATCGTGGCTACCTGCGTGCCGCGTAGCAGGGCATGGCCCACTATAGCCTGCCAAAGTACATTATTAAGCGCTGAGTCGTGCAAACTAAAGTACACCCTATGGAACGCGAACTAAGTGACGGAACGGTCGAAGGCATCGCCATCAACCCCGAAACAGGCGAAGAACACCCGTTCCTGCGTCGCCCAGGCCGACGCACACGGGCCGTGGTCTATCCGCCCTTTCGGTCCTACGGCGTCGAGGTTCGGTCAGGGACGCGGCCGATCTGGCTCTATCTGCGGCTATCGAAGTACCACCGGGATGGCGCTGATGCGATCGAGCGTCACCGCATCGACCTCACGCGGCTACTGGCCGGCCACGTGGGGCGATGGAAAATCGCTGGTGGTCGGCCGGTCGACGTCGGGCTGCCTTGGTGCCGTAGGTGGAGCCCGTCTTCTAGTGTGACGTGGGGATCTTCAGGCACGTGGGACTGCTGCTTCGAGCGCGACCTTTAGACTCTTTGATCATCTGATCCCCCCGGTCGGCCGCCTGGTCTGTCTCGATGTATGAGGGGGTCTGGTGGAGCGGCAGGTGGCGCGGTGCGCCGGTCTGGACGTGCACAAGGACGAGATCGTCGCCTGTGCGCGGATCTCCGATCCGGGTGGGCCTGGCCGGGTCGAGTTGCACACGTTCGGGACGACGACGCGTGAGCTGTTGGCGTTGCGGGACTGGCTGACGGGGCTGGGCGTGACCCGGGTCGGGATGGAGTCGACCGGGGTTTTCTGGAAGGCGCCGTTCCACATTCTGGAGGACGCGGTCGCCGAGTGCTGGCTGCTCAATGCCCGGCATCTGCGCAACGTGCCGGGCCGTAAGACGGATGCGGCGGACGCGGCGTGGATCGCGGAGCTGGTCGAGTACGGCCTGGTCCGCCCGTCGTTCGTGCCGCCCCAGCCGATCCGGGAACTACGTGACCTGACCCGGTATCGCCGCGCGCAGATCGACGAGCGGACCCGGGAGGCGCAGCGCCTCGACAAGGTCCTCCAGGACGCGGGGATCAAGCTGTCGTCGGTCGCGTCGGATGTGCTCGGGAAGTCCGGGCGGGCGATCCTCGACGCGCTGGTCGCGGGGACCACCGACCCGGTCGTGCTCGCCGAGCTCGCCAAGGGCCAGCTCCGTAAGAAGATCCCGGCGCTGCAAGAGGCGCTGACCGCGTTCTTCACCGGCCATCACGCGATCATCATCGGGGAGATCCTGTCCAAGCTGGACTACCTGGACGAGGCCATCGACCGGCTCTCGACCGAGATCGACCGGGTGANCGCCCCTTTCGCGGATGAGGTCGCCCTGCTGGACACGATCCCCGGGGTCGACCGCCGCATGGCCGAATGCCTGATCGCCGAGATCGGCGTCGACATGACCGTCTTCGGCTCCGCCGAACGGCTCGCCTCCTGGGCGGGCCGCTGCCCCGGCCAGCACGAGTCCGCCGGCAAGTCCAAAGGCGGCCGGACCCGCAAAGGGTCGAAATGGCTGCGGATCTACCTGCACGACGCCGCCCGCGCCGCCAGCCGCACCAAGAACAGCTACCTCAACGCCCAATATCACCGGATCAAAGCCCGCCGCGGCCCCGCCAAAGCCAGGGTCGCCGTCGAGCACTCGATCCTCGTCGCCGCCTTCCACATGCTCGACCGAGGCGAGCCCTACCACGACCTCGGCGCCGACTACTTCACCCGACGCCGCGACCCCAACCGCCACGCCCAACGCCTGATCAGCCAGCTCGACGCCCTCGGCTACGACGCGGTCATCACCAGACGAACCGACCAGCCCACCGACACCAAGGCCGCGTGACCCGAGGCAGCGGNCCNCCACNCCNCCCGNCCCAGCCCCGCCACGGCGCTGAGGCGGCACGCCCCATGTGGGTACGTCCCGATCAACGGTCACCCTGTTTTCCCTTTAGGAAGCGTGGCCGGCCGGCGGCGGACCCGCGGGACAGGGAGATCGAGCAGTTGCGGGCGGAGCTGGCCCGGAAGGACAAGGAGCTTGAGGCGTCCCGGCGCGTGGTGGGCATCATGGGAAAAGCCAACGCGCTTTTGGAGGCGCTCTCCGAAAGCATTCCCGAGATTTCCCGGGAGTCGTCGCCGAAGGAGAACGGATAGCTGACGCCTGCGCGGTGGAGTTGGCCGGGGTTGTCGGGGTGAAGAAGGCCTGCGAGTTAACGGGCCGGTCGCGGGCGACGTTCTACCGGCGTCATCGTCCGCCGGCTTCGGTGCCGCCGCGGCCGGTCCCGAAGCCGCACCGGGAGCGGGTCCAGCCGCGGGCGTTGTCCGCGCGGGAGCGGGAACGGGTGCTGGAGGTGTTGAACTCGGAGCGGTTCCGGGACGCCTCGCCGGCGCACGTGTGGGCGACTCTGCTCGACGAGGGGGGCTACCTGGCGTCGTGGCGGACGTTCTACCGGATCCTGGCCGCGGCGGGGCAGACCGGGGAGCGCCGCGCCCAGGCGTCGCACCCGTCGCACGTGAAGCCCGAGCTGCTCGTGTGCGCACCGAACCAGGTGTGGACGTGGGACATCACCAAGCTCAAGGGCAGGTCGAAACACGAGTACTACTACCTGTACGTCATTCTCGACGTCTACAGCCGGTATGTCGTGGGCTGGCTGCTTGCGCCGAACGAGTCCGGGGAACTCGCGAAGGAGCTGGTCAGCCAGACGTGCGAGAAGTACGGCGTCGACACGTCGGGGCTGACGGTGCACGCCGACCGTGGCTCGTCGATGACGTCGAAGACCCTCGCGCTGCTGCTGGCCGACCTCGACATCGTCCGGTCGCATTCCAGACCGCGGGTCTCGAACGACAACCCGTTCTCCGAATCGCAGTGCAAGACGTTGAAGTACCGGCCCGAGTTCCCTGACCGTTTCGACTCGATCGAGCAGGCACGCCGGTTCTGCCGTGGGTTCTTCACCTGGTACAACACCGCGCACAAGCACTCCGGGATCGGCTATCTCTCGCCGGCGGCCGTCTACTTCGGCCTGGCCGGGCAGGCGCACGCCGCGCGGGCCCGGGTGCTTGACGCGGCCTACGCCGCGCACCCGGAGCGGTTCGTGAACCGGCGGCCGGTCCCGCCGCCGCTGCCGAAGCCCGCNGGGATCAACACGAAGCCCGACGACCAGGCCGAGCCGGTCACCGACGGTGCCCCCGAACGATCGGAGGTCATCCCTCGACAGAGATCGAAACAGGGATCGAACGCAGGCTAGTCCACAAAGAATCTTGCCTCAAAAA
>NZ_JPGU01000055.1:0-1400 GCF_000732115.1 Frankia sp. CeD | reverse complement strand
AAGTAGCCGACCACCCCGTCCACGTCCCGCTCCGGCCCGTCGACCACCGCCACCACCCACACCGTGGCCGCCTGATCCGCCCCCGTACCGGCCAGGATCCGCGACCACGCCTCCGACCAGCCCGGGTGTTCCCCCCGACCAGCCCTGGCACCGGACATCGCCCCGCCCCCGGCGCAGGCCTGCTCACCCATCACCGGCCCCCGCCCCGGCAGCCGGGGGAACCGGCACCGAGGGAACCGGCAACGCCGCCAACCGGGCGAACCCGAACTCNCCCCGACCCNCCCCGGCCAGGAACACCGCCCACTCCCCGGCCTCGAACAGCAACCCCGCCCCCGCCGGAACCCGGCCGTGCCGCACCGCCACCCCCGGGGCATCCAGCAGCCCGAGCGTCCCGACCGGCACCGCGGCCACCTCCACCGCCCCCAGGCCAGCCCGCGCCGTCCGCCACCAGGCCAGACGATCCCGNCCCCGCACCGGCACCTCACACTCCAACCGGGCAAAGTGCTCGTCCTCCCACCGGCCCACGCCAGGACCCCCCTCGTCTCGTGNTCACAACAAGGTGGCCCCGGGCAGGCCCCACCNNCGTGGAACAGCCCGCCCGGAACCGTTCACGGCGCCCGCCGAGGACACGAAGGCCAACCCGACCAGAACCGCCGGGCATCACTATCGGCCACCGAACCAGGCATCACAGTGACCGTCGGGGCGCAGGGGAACGCCGCCACCATGACGGCACGGCACGGCATCCGCATGCCATCCGTGCCTTCCTGATGCCATCCCGTGACATTCGAGGCCGGCGGTCGGAACATGGCACCTGACCAGGACCTCAGACCCCGCCAGACAGTCGGAAGGACCGCTGATGGCCCCGCCCCGCAGCGACACGATGCTCGCCCGACTACTTCATGATCGGAACTGGAGTTGCGACGACTTCCGCCGTGTCTTCGACACCACCGCCCGCACACTCAGCCGGGAAAACAACGATCTTCGGGTGCCGGGGCCACTCAGCGACCGGCAGGCGAAACGGTGGATCGCCGGCCAGGTCGCCACCAGGCCCTATCCGGCGGCATGCCGGGTGTTGGAGGAGATGTTTCACGTTTCCGTGGAAGATTTGCTGACCCGGAATCCCACTCGCTACCGTGAGACACAGGCCGTAGCCCCGCCGCCCGTGCTACCACGTCCCGTCATGGTTCCCGCTCAGGCGGAGCCCGGCAGCGGGCCNCCCCGCGAGGAGGTGAGTCCGTCGCGCCGCCGTGNCCTNCTCGGCNCCGGCATCCTTCTTNCCGCCAGCACCGCCACGACTGGCGCCACCAGCCGCGCCGCGCAGATCTCCCGCGCCATCGCCGCGTCCACCCCGGACCCCCTCAGTGTCGCCCAGCTCCACCAGGGCATCCAACGCCTCACCC
>NZ_JPGU01000054.1:0-19693 GCF_000732115.1 Frankia sp. CeD | reverse complement strand
TCACCATACTTGGTGAAGTAGGCCTCGGCGACATCGGCGAACAACCGCGCGAACCCGGCAGGCGCGCACTCGCCGGCATGCTCATAGTCGGCACCCAGCAAAGCCCCACCGACANCCTCGGCCGACGCGTGGGTCATCTTCTCCGCCCCGACCACCAGCACCCGGCGCGCCTGCCCGGACCGAATCGCCCGCACCCCGCACAGCAACGCCGCCGACCCGCTCGCACACGCGTTCTCCACCCGGGTCGCCGGGGTGAACAGCAGATNGTCATCGGCCTCCAGCACCAGCGAGGAAGGAAACGCCAACGGCTGCAACCCCGCGTTATAGGTACCGAGAACAATCTCGTCGATCTCCCGCGGGCGCAGACCCGCCGACGCGATCGCCTCCCGCGCGGCGGCAACGATCAGCGACTCCAGAGTCTCCTCGGGCAGACGGCCAAACGGGGTATGACCCCAGCCCACGATCTCCACGTCGTCCACGTCGGATCCCTTCAGTGCGTGCCCGCGGCCAGGGCGGTGAGCCTGGTCAGCACGATTTCCGGGGAGGCCTCGGTGGGGATCTCACCGAACCGGAACCCACGCTTGGCGGCGGCGTCGAGCAGCCGGGCGGCCTCGCTCGTGTCGCTCCACNCCTCCGCTGGCAGNCCCCCGCCGTAGCGCCGATCATCGGGCAGGACGCCGGCTGGCAGGTGCGGCAGGAGCAGCAGGTCACCGGGCAGCTTGGGGTCGAGCTGGTCGGGGTCGGTCANGCCGTTCAGTCGGACCGCGGTGATCCAGCCGTAGTGCCCGGCCGCGGCCAGCAGACTGGACCAGGCGTCGGTCTCGTCCTCATCCGGCCCGCCCGCCGTGTCACAGGTGATCTGCAGCCCCCGGACCGGCCGGTCCGCCACCGAGCGGATCACCTCCAGCAGGCCGGTCGCGACGTCGTCGAGCGCGTCGAAGTCGATCCCCGCACCGGACGCGAGCAGCCTGCGCGGTGACGGGCAGTCCAGCACCAGGTCGACACGATCGCCGAACTGGTGCAGCAGCGCGTCGAGAGTGTCGGCCAGCACGCGGCGCGGCGCCGGCAGCTCCAACGCCGCACAGACGGCAGCGGCCTCGCTATCGCCGACGAGGTGGCGGGAGAACGGACCTGAAACGTTGACACCGTACACATCGGACCGCAGTAACCGGTGTGCCTGTGCACTCGCCGCGACCAGCGTGGCCGGGTCGTCATACCAGCGCTCGGGGGCGCCGGCGAAGACCCTCCACACGTACCGGTCGCAGTCCAGCCAGGTCAGGGTGTCGCGCCTGGCGTGGATCCAGTCGTCCACAGCGTTCATCGTTCTCCCGCCGTCCTCATCAGTCCCGCAGCATCAGGCCCGCGCCGTCAGCCCTGCACCGTCAGTCCTGCAGCTCCGCCAGCTTGGCCTCCAGCTGCGCGATCCGCACGTCCTTCGGGTCGGGCATCATCACCGGCACGATCGCGTCCGCGGGGCAGGTGTCCTGCGGAGTGCCGCGGAACAGCACCCGCGGGTCGCCCCAGGAGCCGAAGAACGGCACGTCGGCCGGAGGCGTCTCGGTCTCCCNTTCCTTGACGANCNCCGCATNCGGCTTNCCCCGCCGCAGCCGAGCCGCCCGCTCGGCCTCCCGGGCCGCCGTGGTGCCCTCGGCGTCCAGCACGGCGGTGTCGGGGTTGAGCACCACGTGGTAGATGTCGCGGACGGTGTCCATGGACACCAGGCCGTCGCGGTAGTCGGAAGCCACCAGCTCGGGATCGCGTTCGAGCACGTCCCCGTAGCCACCGCCGGTGCCCTGGGTGAGCATGTACAGCTCGCCGCGCTCGGCGAGCTCGAACTGCATGCCCATGTGATGCGTCGAGTAGGTCGCGTCCGGGAACGGACGCTCGTTCATCAGTTCCTCGACGGTGTAGCGCAGCAGTTCGCGCTGGTTGTCCATCACCTTGAAGATGTCGACATTCTTGATCTTGCACAGCGGGTAGGTGCCGGGGCCGTAGCCGCCGAAGATGCCGTGCGAGCTGGGGAACTTCGAGCCGATGCTGCACGCCATGAAGCCCCACATGGCGCTGTCCTTGACGGTGGCGATCTGCTGGTAGCCCTGGCCGCCGCGGAACTTGCCGAAGCCCTGGTTGTCCCGCATTACCCTGTTCGGCACGATCTTGAGAATCGGGACTTCTTCCTCGATGAGTTCCTGCTCCCCGATGTCGGCCATGGGCGCGAAGATCGGGGCGACCGCGTGCTCGCCGTCCCGGTTGGACCGCGCGGCCCCGCCCATGCCGTTGAGGTCGGCGCACACGTTGCCCACCAGCTCGCCGTGCTGGGTGACACCACCGTAGATGAACGTGACGATCATGTTGAACCAGCCGGCGATGACGTCCGTAGAGCGTTCACCCGCGCTGTAGAGGAGCTTCGGCGTCGCCAGCTGGGCCGCGGTGAAGGAGGGGAAGAACGTCATCATGCTCTGCGCGTTCGGCGCCTCCGGCGAACAGTTCAGCGCCGACCGCGGGTCGGTGAGAACAGTCATCGGCTCGAACACCGCCTGGTTTCGCGGCAGGTCCGGCCACACGAAGGTCAGGAACTCCTGGGCCAGCATGCCCTTCATCGACGAGAGGATCGTGTTGTTGGCCCGGTTCAGGAATTCCGGCGACGAGCCCCGGAAATCCAGGATCAGCTCGTCGTCCTTCTTGGTCATCGCCAGTCTGATCTTGACCAGGCAGTTCTCCCGCAGCGTCCCGTCCGCGAAGACGTTCTGCCGCACGGTGCCCTCCGGCCACGACCTCAGCCGGCGGCGGACCTCGTCGGCGGTGTCGGTCAGGGTGCGCCGCAACGTGGCGACGACCGCG
Organism: Frankia sp. CeD; assembly: GCF_000732115.1. Taxonomy (NCBI): domain Bacteria; kingdom Bacillati; phylum Actinomycetota; class Actinomycetes; order Frankiales; family Frankiaceae; genus Frankia; species Frankia sp. CeD. The sequence continues at coordinate 16,852 of NZ_JPGU01000054.1, read as the reverse complement.
TCGACACCGTACTCGGCGATGGTGTCGTGGATCCGGTCCCTTGTCCGCATCGCCGCGTACAGCTTGGCCTTCATGCCCTCCAGCTGCAGCTTCGGCTCGCGCACCGAGTTCTGCAGGAAGGTCATGAGGTCACGGCGGAACGTGTAGTTCTCACCGACCTTGATCGGCGAAATCTTCAATCCCTCGTCGANCGGGGACTCCGCCGCCGAGGGCATACCGCCGGGTTCGGTGGCGCCGTTCTCCCCCTCGTGGCAGACCGCGCCGGCGAAGCAGATCAGCTGCCCCTCGTGGAAGACCGGGATGAGGATGCTCTGGTCGGTGTTGTGGACGTTGCCGTAGCGGGCGTCGTTGTGCATGAAGACATCGCCCTCACGGACCCCGACCGTCGGCTCATCCACCCAGTACTTGACAATGAACTTGACCGGGTGCTGCGTGAGCACCGAGAACAGCAGCACACCACCCATGCTGGACAGGGCGAGGTCACCCGAGGCCGTCCACACCCCGGAGATCAGGTCGCCCCACTTCGCGCCGGGCGCCGCGCCCATCTGCTCGACCATGTCGAAGGACTCGTTACACGCGGTCTGCAGCTTGTGCCGCACCAGGTTGATCTGCTCGGGATCGGTGAACCGCGCGAGCGCCTCCGTTTCGCGGGGCGACTCCGGGGCGAGATGGTGGCTTTGCATGATCTCGGGGTCGGGCCCGAGGAACAGGACGTTTTCTTCGAGGAACTTCTCGACGACTGACTTGCCGTCAGCGTGGTCGGGCTGGCTCATGAATCTACACCTTCTGCTAAGACGTGCCTGGCGGGCGAGGGCGAGCGGCTTCCCAGGCCCGACACAGGCCACGCGAAACGGACGAGGGGGTTGATGACGCCGACCCTGCTGATTCCCATCAGCCTGACGGCGTGTTCGGCTCAGTACAAGAACTTTCCATCAATACGCGCTAGCCGGCCAGCTACGACCATCGGATCGCAGCATGTTATCCGGAGATGNCCGGCTNGCNGNGCGGCAGNCCCTNCCCGCCGGTCTCGGCGGACATGACGGCGAGGTAGAGGTAGGCCGCTACCGCGGTGAAGCCGAACACCAGGTAGCCGCCGGCGTGGGTGAGGGCGGTGCTGGTGTTGATGGTGCCGAGCAGTAGCAGCAGCAGCGCGCCGTCCGCGAACCCGAGCAGCAGGGTGAAACTGCTGGGCAGGCGCNGGGTGGCCACGGTGACCAGGACGAGGGTGACCAGCCAGCTGATCAGCCACAGCTCGGTGGTTCTGGTGATCTGGGTGGCGGGGATGTTGTACCAGTTGTGGCCGAGGCCGAGGCCAAACGCGGCGTAGCTGCCGTAGAACCCGAAGAACACCGCGAACAGGCTGGCCAGGGGGTTCTGCCCGAGCGCCGCCGCCCAGATCGCGGCGACCAGGAGACCGACGGCGGCGGAGGTCAGGATGATCGGCAGTGCCGCGCCGGCCGCGGCGGGCGGAAGCCAGCCGGTGTCGACCAGCCCGAGGCCGAAAGCCCCGGCGATGNCGGTGGGGAGGCCGAACACGGCCGGGTTGCCGCGCAGCGGGCTGAGGGGCGGCGGAGCGGGTAACGAGACGGGTAAGGCCTCGCTCTCGTTCAGTAATGGCTGTTGGGGACTGGAAACGGTGGCGCTGCCGGTGCTGGTGGTCATCGGGATGAAACCTCCTGAACGGGCAGCCCGCCTACCGGGCGGCCTGCCGGGCATGCTGCGGGTACGGGCGGCGGAGGGCCGGGCGGGCCGCGGCGGAACCGCCGGGCAGCGCCCAGCCCTCCTGGTTTTACTGGTTATGCGAAACGGATGAGGGGTTTGATGACGCCGTCCTCCTTGGTTTCCATCATGCTGAAGGCACGTTCGATCTCGTCGAACCCGAACTCATGGGTCGTCATCGGCGTAGGATCCACCCGGCCGGAACGCATGAGGGTGAAGATTCGCTCGAGCCGATCGCTTCCGCCTGGGCAGAGCGACGTCAGGATCTTCTTGTCCGACATACCCAGGCCGAACGGTTCCAACGGGATCTGCAGCGGTGCCGGGTTCTCACCGTGATACCCGATATTCGATATCCGGCCACCGGGTTTGGTCACCCGGATGCAGTCCTCGAAGGTCTGCGGATGACCGAGCGCCTCGATCGCGCCGTCCACGCCGACGCCGCCGGTGAGATCGAGGATCTGGTTCACCACATCACCAGCGGCGGGGNCGACGACCACGTCCGCGCCGAATCGACGTGCCAGCTCCTGCCGTTCGGGCCGTCCTTCCACGGCGATGATCAGTCCGGCGCCGAGCAGCCGGCAGCCGATGGTGGCGGATAACCCTACCGGCCCCTGAGCGAAGATCGCGACGGACTCACCGAGCCGCAGCTGCGCGTTCTCCGCGCCACCGAACCCGGTGGAGAGCATGTCGGTCGCGTAGACGGCTTTCTCGTCGGGCAGGTCGGCCGGAATGCGAGCGAGGTTGGCGGCCGCATTGTTGACGAGAAAGTACTCCGCCATGTTGCCATCGCGCTGCGTGGTGAATTTGTACCCACCGAGCATTCCCTGGCACTGGGTACTGAAACCCCGCTGGCAGGGGCCGCAGTGAAAGCACGGCGTAAGCGCCCCGACCGCTACCCGCTCACCGGCCTCGAATCCAGTGACCGCGGCGCCCAGGTCGTGGACGACACCGACCGCCTCGTGCCCGAGAGCGCGGCCTTCGGGAACGGGAATGGCGCCCCGGACGGTGTGCACATCGGAGGTGCAGATAAGCGCCGATGTTGTCCGTACGATCGCGTCAGTTGGCCCTGGCTTCGGTATGGGCTTCTCGATGACGCCGGCCTTGCCGATGCCGAGAAACGCCAGTGCCTGCATGGTGGCTGGCATGGTTACCAACCTCGCTTCCCACGTCTCGCTCAGATGGTCCGAACGAGCACCGCGGAGCCGGTACGGCCGATGGTCAGCTGCCATCCGGGTTCGGCGAGGTAGGTCGTGCTCGGGGTTTCGATCAGGGCGGGGCCCTCGATGACGTGGCCTTCTTCGAGGTCGGCGAAGTCGTAGACGGCAGTCTTGACCGCGCCGTCGATGCCCGGGTAGTGGCATTCCCGCCACCGGGCGGGGTTCGACGCGGGGCGCGGCTCGGCCTGGGTGGGCTGCAGGTCGAACTTGTCGCGTTCGACGTAGCTGACCACGCGGATGACGTTGATGCGCACACCGGCCTCGGGCGCCTGGCTGCCTTCGCCGTACCGCTTGGCGTAGATGCTGCTGAACAGGTCCAGCAGCTCGATCACGTCGCGGTGTGAGGTGAGCCGCTCGAACGGCGACACCACCCCGATCTGGGCGAGCTGGTTGCCGTAGCGCATGTCCAGCTCCACCCGCGAGCGGATGTTGGCGGGGTCGGCGCCCTGGCGGAGGAGGTCGTCGCGGCCCTTCGCGGCAAGTTCCGTCACCGTGTCGTTGAAGACCTGGAAGTCGTCCAACATCCTGCGGGTGGTGGCGTCGTAGACCATCAGGTACAGCGAGTACTCATGAATGTGCAGCTGGTTCATATTGCCGGCGCCCAGCGCGGAGAACACCGAGCTGAACGGCGGGATCAGCACATTCTGGATGCCCAGCGTGTTGGCGTATCCGCAGGCGTGCAGCGGACCACCGCCGCCGTAGCTAAGCGCGACGAAGTTCTTCGGGTTATAGCCCTTGACCGCGACCTCCTTGAAGATCGCGTTGGCCATGTTGCTGTCCACCTTGCGCTTGATCGCCTTCGCCGCCTCGATCAGGCTCAGTCCGGTGGGCTTGCAGATGTGCTCCTCGATGGCCCGCTGCGCCCGGCGCAGGCTGAGCTTGATCGTGCCACCGGCGTAGTTGTCCGCGTCGAGGTAGCCCAGCACCAGGTTCGCGTCCGTGGTGGTCGGGAACCGCCCGCCCCGGCCGTAGCAGGCCGGGCCCGGGTCGGAACCGGCGCTTTCCGGGCCGACCTCGATGGCCTCCCACAGGCGGTCGTAGCGGGCGATGGAGCCACCGCCGGCGCCGAGGGNGTGCAGGTAGGTCATCGGGGNGGAGACGAGCCAGCGGTCGATGACCGGGTTGAAGTCGTAGAACTTCACCCCGTCGGAGGTGACCAGGCCGATGTCGAAGCTGGTGCCGCCCATGTCGGTGGCGATGATGTTGGGCTGGTGGTAGGTCTTCGACAGGTAGTTGGTGGCCTCCAGCCCGGCGACCGGCCCGGAGTGGATGGTCTGCAGCGAGGAGGTCGAGTTCAGCTGGGCCATGCCGCTGGTGTTGTGCACCAGCAGCATCGGCTTGGTGTAGCCGTTGCGGCGCAGCTCGATCTCCAGCGACGCCAGCCCGTGGTACATCTGGCTGTGCAGGTAGGCGTCGATGACCGCCGACATGGTCCGGGCGTACTCACCCTTGCGGCCGGTCACCCGGTGCGACAGCACGATCGGGATCGCCCCCAGCATGTGCGTGGGGTACTCGTCGAGGATGATCCGCTCGACTTCCTTCTCGTGGGCCGGGTTGATCACCGCGTTGACCAGCGCGACCACGAACGCCTGCGCGCCCTCGTCCACCAGCTTGCGCACCTGGCGGCGCACGTCGTCCTCGTCGATGGACAGCACCGCCGTGCCGCCGTAGTCGACGCGTTCCTGCACGCCGGCGATCCGGGTCACCGGCACCAGCGACACCGGCCGGTCCGCGGCGGGCAGGTCGGACTGCTGGGCCTCGGTCAGCCCGTCGCCGTAGCCACGGGCCCGCATCAACGGCACGGTCGATTCGAAACCGGCGGTGGTGAGGATGCCGACCGCCGGACCGCTGCGTTCGATGAGCGCGTTCGTCCCGAGGGTCGTGGCGTAACGCACCGCGTCGACGGTCGAGAGCACCGTCTGCACATCCAGGTCCGCCTGGGCACTGGCCTTTGCCAGGGCATCCATGAAGCCGGAGGCGAGGTTGTGGTGCGTGGTCAGCGACTTCGCCTCGATGTAGGTGTCGTCGTAAACAAGAAAGCAGTCGGTGAACGTGCCACCGATGTCAACACTTACCTGCCGCATGTCCCTAGCCCTCCACAGCGCTGAGGTGGCGACGCTTCAACGCGTCGATATCGAGTTCGAGGTCGTGCGTCAGCGGATGACCAGGCGGCAGGTACTCGTTCTCCACCTGCGTCCCGCAACCCGGGCAGTAGAACTCGACGATCCGGCACCAGGCCGGGTCGGGGGCGTAGGTGAACTCGTAGCTCTCGTCCAGGATCGGCCGGTGAATCTCCCGCGGGTCACGGTTGTGGACCAGCAGCCCGGTCTTGTAGTTCTCGCGGGCGTTCGCGATGTCATGCCCGCACACCCGGCAGGTCCATCGCTCGGTCGCCAGATTAATCGCGAGATACTCGGTGATGTTCACGGTGGACTGCTGCTCGCTCACTGCTGGGCCTCCAGGATCAGGTCAGAGTTGCTGCTCACCCGGAACCCCCACCCGGGCTCGATCAGACAGGTCAGATAGTCACCCGCGACCAGCGCCGGCCCCGCGGCTCCCTGCCCCGGCTCCAGATTCTCCGGACGGTAGACCGCAATCTCCTGCTCGTTACCGTCAGCGAAATGGATACGACGCGATCCGTCCGCGGCCGCCGGCTGCACCGTGCCGTGTTCGTCGGCCACCAGCTCGAAGGTCGGCAGCGGATACCAGGCCCGCACCACCAGCTGATCGGCCTGCCCGGGAGACGACCCGTCGGTCCACGTCTCGTCCCGCAACACGCCGTCGACGATGAATCGGCCGCGGGTCTCGACAGTGCATTCGTCGATGGACACGCCTTCACCGAACATGTCACGCCGCGCGCGGGTCAACAGATCGTCGCGGGCCGCCTTCACCTCGACGTCGACGCCCGGCATCGGCACGCTGTACTCGTGCGCCAACCCGCTGAAACCGATACCGAACGCGCTGAACACCGCCGACAGATGCGGCACGATCACCCGTGCGATCCCCGCCGCCCGCGCGATCCCCGAGGCAAGCACCGGACCGGCGCCACCGAAGGCCAGCAGCGTGGCCTCNCCCGGCTCACGNCCCGCCGCGGAGATCATCTCCTTGACCGCGGCCCCCGCCTGCTCCTCGAACACCCGCAACACCGCGAGCGCCGCGGCCTGCGCCGACAACGACAGGGGCTCCCCGACATGGGTCAGCAACGCCCGCTCCGCCCGGGCCGGGTCCAACTTCAGATCCCCACCCAGATAGTTGTCCGGGTCCAACACCCCGGCAAGCAGCAGGGCATCGGTCACCGTCGCATCGGTGCCACCACGGCCGAAAGACGCCGGGCCGGGCGCGGCACCCACACTGCGCGGACCGATCTGAATCTGACCGTTGACGACCTGGACCACCGAACTGCCACCCAGCCCGATACTGCTCAGGTCCGGAATCGGCAGCGAGGTCTGCGCCGAATCGACCCGGCCGTGCGCGTGCACCGTCAGGGCCTTGTCCACCACGACCGACACGTCGGNCGTGGTGCCACCCACGTCCACCCCGACCAGCACGTCCGCGCCGTAGAGCGAGGCGTAGGCGACGCTGCCCTCCAGCCCACCCCGCGGCCCGGAACCCCACGTCTTCAACGCCGTGGTCTTGGCCACCCGGGCCGAGTCCCCGTCATTCCGGAAGATCAGCAGCGGGCGAGGCAGCCCGTTCTCCCGGCACGCCTTCTCCGCGCCGTAGAGGAAGTGCTCCATCCCCGGGTGCAGGTAGGAGTTCAGCACCGCGGTCAGCACCCGCCGCGCGTCGTCGACGTCGTGCACAAGCTCATGCGACAGGGTGAACGGAACCGCGCCCAGCAGATGCCGCGGGTACCGCTCCAACAACAGATTCTTGATCGCCCGCTCCGCCGCCGCACTCCGCAGCGCGATCACGATCCGCGAGGTACTCGTCGCCAACAGTTCGTTGATTGCCGTCGTGAACTCCGCCAAGCCCACCGACCCGTCGGCGCCCACCGTGATCCCGACCGGAGAATGCGGCACCAGCGCCTGCCACAGCGAGGCGTCGACCAGGTTCGCAATGCCGTAGACGTCCTCCTCCGCACCGCTGTCGACCAGCAGGGCGACCGGTGCGCCCTTCCGCTCGACCACGGCGTTCGTACCCGACGTCGTCGAATAGCGCAGGTACTCCGTCTCGCGCAACAGACGAGCGGTGTCCTCCTCGCCATACAGCCGGTCGGACGCTGTCCGCAGCCCGTCGACGAAACACTGCGTTAAATCGTGCGGGGTCGTCGGCGTCTTCGCATGCACGATGCGCTCACCGTCCGTCACGCACACATCGGTGAACGTGCCACCGTTGTCGATATTGACCAGGATTCCCATCGGCCCTCCGCTGCATCGTTGCGTGAAGTGGGTCACAACTTTGCAGCCAGCGAAGGGTGGTTGCACCACTCCTAGGGGTGGCTGGGAGATAGAAATCGGGTGGTTAAACGCAATGCTGTTGGCCCAGAGCCACGCCCAACCTCGCCAGTAGTCCTATCTAGTAGTTTCACGAATACCATAGGTTACGTCCAAGGGCTATTCTCCTGGTTGATCGGTTCGCGCCCGAGGGCGGNACGCGAGGCCGGCCGGCCCCGCTCACCGGGATGGCCGTGCCGGCCGGGCCTCCCCACGCCCCGCGATTCAGGTGGTGTCGAAGCAGCCGTCGAACTCGAACACCGGGTTGATCACATAGGTGCCCGTGGTGGCCTTGATGGTTAGCGGACCGACAAGCTTAGATGGGCCGCCGGCCTGGTAACAGCCGTTGGAGCGGACCTGGAGCTCGAACTTGCCGTTCTGGGGCTTTCCGGCGCTGTCGGTCCAGCGGAGCTGGCAGATCCAGTCGCTGCCGGCGCCCCGGTCCGGTACCTGGGGGCCGCCTTTGTCGCAACTGGCCTTGGCGGCGACGGCGGCCGGGGTAAGGCCGGGGTGACCGAGCAGGGCCTGCTGGTGGGTGTAGAGGTTGGCGAAGACGGGACCGAGGGAGTTTTCGACGCGGGGCCGGGTGACGTCGGTGGCACAACCGGCCAGGGCGACGGCCAGGGCGGTCGCGGCGCTGACGGCGGACGTCGCCCGGGTCAGTCGGACGAGGGCAGGTCGTCGCATCGGGGTCAGCCTCCGGTGATGTCGCGCCGACGCAGCGCCGTGTAGGCGACCGCCAGGCAGATCGCGATGTAGCCGACGCTGACCAGCGCACCCTGACCCAGGGGCCCGTAGTACGGGTGCGCCGCCAGCAGGCCGTGCCAGGCGTCGAACGGGGTGACCAGCAGCAGGTGGCGGATCGCGTCGGCGCCGTTGAGGAACGAGTAGAGCTGCATGAGCAGCCCGAGGATGATCGGGCCGACGATCCCGGCGGGGCTGCTGCGGGTGAGCACCGACAGCATGATCCCGAGGGCGGTGAAGCCGAGTAGCGGCAGCAGCGCGGTCGCCCACGCGGCCAGCACCAGCCCGGCGGTCCGGCCGGGCGGCAGCAGGGTGCCCGAGAGGCTTTCCAGCGGCTGGTGACCGACGAGCAGGACGCCGGCGGCCAGGCAGCTGGCCGCCAGAACGGCGAGGACAAGGACCGCGAACGTCGCCGCGGCCAACGTCTTGGCCCAGAAGATCTGGGTGCGGCTGTGCGAGCGGGTCAGGATCGTCTTCCAGGTGCCGTGCTGGTCCTCGCTGGCGAAGATGTCCCCGGCCACCAGGCTGGTCAGCAGCGGGAACACCCATTGGGCGGCGAAGCCGAGGATGAGCAGCGGGGTCGCGAAGCCGCTGGCGTGCACCCACCGGCCGTACAGGGTGTCCTTCGGGACACGGTCCTGGCGGTCGAGCAGCACGACGAACACGCACGGGGCGAGCAGGCAGACGGCGAGCGTCGCGCGGGTGCGGGCCTGGGCGGCAAGCTTGGTGACCTCCCACCGGTAGGCGCTCGTCACCCGGCCGCGGCCGGCCGGACGTGCCCCGACCGTCGCCGGGGGCGTGGTGGTCGTCGCGGAGGCTGTGCTTGTCGTGGTCACCGGGTCGCTCCGAGGCGGGCGTGCTGCTGGGTTGGCAGGTCGGCGGCGGTCCGGTCGGGTTCGGTGAACATGAAGAANAGCGACTCCAGTGGCGCGATCTCCAGTCCGAGGGTCCGTACGGCCACACCGTCCCGGCCGAGAGCGATGATGTAGGCGTCCGCGGCCGCGGGCTGGGCGGTCAGCGCCAGCCCGCCGTCCGGGTGAGTCGACACGGCTACGCCGGGNTGGTCGGCGGCCAGCTCCAGCGCCCGGTCGTCGTCGCTGGTCGCCAGCCGGTGGGACGGGTCCGGCGCCTGGGCCCGCAGCTGGCCGATCGAGCCGTGGTAGACCACCCGGCCGGTGCGCATGATCGTGACGTTGTCGCAGATCTCCTCGACCTCGTTCATGTTGTGGCTGCTGAGCAGCACGGTCAGCCCACCCGCGGCGAGCCGTTTGACCAGGGCCCGCATGTCGCGGATACCGGCCGGGTCCAGGCCGTTGGCCGGCTCGTCCAGCACCAGCAGCCGCGGGTCGCGTAGCAGCGAGGCGGCCACCCCGAGCCGTTGACGCATCCCGAACGAGTAGCCGCCGACCTTGTCCCCGGCCCGGTCGGCAAGATCCACCAGGTCGAGGACCCTGTCGATCCGGCTGTCGGCGTCACCGCCGTCGAGTCCGGCCAGCAGCTCCAGGTTCCTCCGGCCGGACAGATATGGATAGAAACGGGGGCTCTCGATGAACCCCGCGACCCCGTCCAATGTCGCCGGGCCGGCCTGGGCCCAACTGCGACCGAACAGCCGCAACACCCCGGCGTCCGGGCGGATCAACCCGAACAGCATCCGCAGGAACGTCGTCTTCCCGGCACCGTTCGGGCCGAGGATGCCGTAGACCTCCCCGACGTCCACCCGCAGATCAACATGATCCACCGCAGTGAGACCGCCGAAGCGTTTCACCAGGCCGGTGGCCTCCACCGCCGGTACGCCAGCCGCCATACGTCCCTCCCTCAAGATATCTACTACTCGATGAATAGTAGACGCGCGGGTGCGCGGCAGGCGGCAAGGGCCGGGCCGGGTGGAGACCGATCCAGTGCCACCGAGAGGCCCGCTACGCGGATGGTCGGCAGCGGGCCAGGGCAGGCCTGTACCACTCGACCGTTCGTACTATCAACGCGATAGTAGTGAGTGGTCGCAAGCGACAGCCGCGAGCGACAGCCGCGAGCGACAGCCGCGAGGAGGGCAACGGATGGCGAAGCGGCGGGAGCCGGGAGCGCTCGAACGAGAGGTGCTCGCCGCGATCGCGGCGGCCGGCCGGCCGCTCACCCCGACCGAGACGCTCGCCGAACTCGGCGAGCCGCTGGCCTACACCACCGTGATGACCACGCTGGCCCGGCTGCACGACAAGGGCGCACTCACCCGGCAGCCCGCCGGCCGCTCCTACGCCTACACGCTGGCCGCCGAACCGGAAACCCTCGACGCCGCACTCACCGCCCGCCAGATGACCCGCCTGCTCGGCGCTGGCGCCAACCGGGCTGAAGCCCTGGCCCGCTTCGTCGCGGATCTGCGTCCCGAAGACGAACAACTCCTCGCCGACATCCTCGCCAGCCACCACCCGCGGTCAGAGACGGACGGCGGGCAGGGGCTATGACGGCCGTCGCGCTGATCCCGTTGGCCACGAACCTGCTGCTGGCCGTCAGCGGCGGCTGGCTCGGCCGGCGGTTGCCGCCCGCCGCCGCCACCCGGCTGCTGACCCTGGCCTGTCTGGTCACCGCGTTGGCCACCGGATTCGTCCTGGCCGTCGCCGCCTTCACCCTGCTCGCCCAGCTGCCCCTGCTCACCGCGGTCGGGCACTGGTCGGCCACCATGATCCGCGGCCACGACCCGCTACCCGCCGCGGCCGGGCTGGTGCCGGCCGCCGTCGTCGTCGGGCTGCTCGCCGCCGCCGCCCGGCGCGCCGCCGCCCTCGGCCAGGACCTCGCCGCCGCGGAACTCACCTGCCGGCGGCTCGGACCGTCGCCTACCGGCCTCGTCATCGTCGAGGACGACCACCCCGACGCCTACACGCTGCCCGGACTGACCGGCCGGATCGTGGTGTCCACCGCCATGCTGCGCGCGCTGCCCGCCGACGAACGCCGCGTGCTACTCGCCCATGAACGCTCCCACCTGCATCACCGCCACCACGCCTACACCCAGCTCGCCGACCTCGCCGCCGCCGCCAACCCGCTGCTGCGGACACCCGCCGCCGCCGTGCGCCTCGCCGTCGAACGCTGGGCCGACGAAGACGCCGCCGCTGTCACCGAAGATCGCGCTGTGGTCGCCCGGGCCTTGGCCCGCGCCGGCCTCGCCCGCACCGGCATGCCGACCACTCCGACCTCGGCACTCGGCGCCGTGCACACCGACCTCNCCCNCCGGGCGCGGGCGCTGCTGGACCCGCCTCCCAAACCACGCCCCGCCCTGGCCGTTGCCCTCGCCGCGCTCGTCCTGGCCACGGCCGCCGCCGCCGCCGACACCGCCCACACCACCGAGCACCGCTTTGAACACGCGCAGGCAGCCTATGCGCACCGATCCTGACCGGACGAAAAGCCGACGAGGTCACCCGTGCGTGTCGGGGTCGCGACCCGGCGCGTCGATGCCGGGCGCTCCCCACAGGGGAAACCAACGGGACAGGTCCGGTTCGATCGGGAGCTCACCCGCCAGCATCTCCCGTACCTCCAGCTCGGCCGGATTGTCCCGACGCTGGTCACCGGCCGGCACGAACGGGTACCAGGTGCCGCGTTTGTAGAGGTAGATCAGCCCCATCGGCCTGCTGCCGTCGGTGAACCCGACGACGGTGCACAGCAGTGCCGGGCCGAAGCCGGCGTCGCGCACCGTGGCATTCGCCGCGTGCAGGTCGGTGACCAGGCCAGCGAGGTCCTGCTCGCCGGTCCGTCGCAGCAGCCAGCTGTACCCGAAGCTGTCCGTGCGCCGCTCGTACCGGCCGCCGTCCATGCTCAGCAGCCGGTCGATCTCCTGCGCTACCCCGGTGAACGCGCCGCCTGACGCGGGTTTGACACAGACCGCTCCGACCCCGGTCGGTCGCCATGAGCTGGCGGCCTGCAGGATGACGGCGGCGGCTGGGAGCGTGAACAGCCGGTCGAGGTCCGGCGGGACGGGCCGGGTCCGGCCGAGAAGCACGTCGAGGATCCGCATGNTCCGGCCTGCTTTCTACCCGGGTCACCGAACTACCCGGGTCACCGAACTACCCGGGCNCACCGAACTACCCGGGCTCACCGAACTGGGCGGGCTCACCGAACTGGGCGGCCAGCCGGGCAAGCTGGGCCAGGCGGGCATCCAGCGGCGGATGGGTCGAGAACAACGAGGACAGGCTGACGCCGTTCGCCAGCGCGGGAGCGAAGAAGAAGGCGTTGAACGGTTCGGCGGCCCGCAGGTCGCGGGTCGGGATCCGGGAGATCTCGCCGGTGACCTTGGTGAGCGCGGCGGCGAGCGCGGCCGGCTGGCCGGTGAGGATCGCCCCGGACCGGTCGGCGGCGAGCTCCCGGTACCGCGACAGCGCCCTGGTCAGCAGGAACGACAGCGCGTAGACGGCGGCGGAGACGACCACAACGACGAGCACGACGAGGGCGCCGCTGTCCTCGTCATCGTCNCCGCCGTCACCGCCGTCACCGCCGTCGGACCGGCCGAAGCCGCCGGCCATCCCGGAGTAGAGACCGAATCGGGTGACCAGACCGGCGAGCACCCCGAGAAACGACGCGACGGTCATGACGGCCACGTCCCGGTGCGCGACGTGGGACAGCTCGTGGGACAGCACCCCCTCCAGCTCGTCGACCTCCAGCCTGCGCAGCAGCCCGGTCGTCACGCAGACGACGGCGCGTTTCGGGGTCCGGCNGGTGGCGAACGCGTTCGGCAGGTCGGTGTCCGCGACCGCCACCACGGGCTTCGGTAGGTCGGACAGCGCGCAGAGCCGATCCACGACGCCGTGCAGCCGCGGCTCCTGCGCCGGGCTGACGATGCGCCCACCGGTCGCGTACAGCGCGATGCGGTCCGAGAACCAGTACTGGGCGGCGAGCAGCCCGCCGGCGATCGCGACGACCAGGACCGGTGACACTCCGACGGCGATCAGGACGGCGATGAAGGCGACGTAGACCAACCCGAGCAGGAAGACGGTCAGCACCATCCGGGCCGACAGTCCCCGGTCCAGGGCGAACCGCCGCGGCACACGCGTCATCACCATCGTCACCTCACCATCGTCACCTCGTCGGTCGGGGCTCGGCCGCCAGAAATCAGGAGCCGGGAATCAGGCCTTCGTCGCCGAGCAGTCCGCGGACCTCCGCCAGCCCGGTGTCGGCGCGCGGCAGCACCAGCTCCGATGGCTCCAGCTGGTCCGCCGGCACCGCGCGGCCGCGGGTCCGGACCCGTTCGAGCAGCCTCGTCAAGGCTTCCTGGAATGCCGGCTCGTCACCGGCCTCGACGGCCGTCAGCAGCACGTCATCCAGCTCGTTGAGGGCCTCCAGGTCGGTTGCGGGCAGGTCGAACTGGCCCTCACCCAGAATGCGCACGATCACGGCCGCTCCTCCGGTCGAGCGGCGTCGGCCGGCGGGCGGCCGCCAATCGCCCGCGCGGGCATGGCGCTTTTGATCTCGGCCAGATCCTGATCGATGTCGGCGGTCGCGGACAGCCGGTCCAGCTCGGCCTGGATGTCGCCGCGCGGGCCACCGGCCGCCGTCTCCAAGGCGCCGGAGGCGAGTAGTTCGTCGATCGCGCCGGCCCTGGCCTGCATCTGCTCGGTCCTGTCCTCGGCCCGCTGGATTGCCAGGCCGACGTCGCCCATCTCCTCGGAGACCCCCGCCAGCGCCTCGCCGATCTTCGTCTGCGCCTCCGCCGCGGTGTACGTCGCCTTCACGGTCTCCTTCCTGGTCCGGAACGCCTCGAGCTGGGCCGCCAGCCGCCGCGCCGCCAGCGTCAACCGGTCCTCCTCCGCTCGCAGCGACGCATGCTGCTCCCGCAGATCCTCCAACTGCGCGGCCACCCCGGCCCGGCGACCGAGGGCCTCCCTGGCCAGGTCGTCGCGGCCCGCGGCGACCGCTTGGCGGGCCTGTCCGGACAGCCGCTCGGCGGCCGCCCGTAGCTGTTCGACCTGGAGCTCCAGCCGCTTCCGGCTGGTAGCGACGTCCGCGACCCCGCGGCGGACCTGCGCCAGCAGCTCGAGCTGCCGAGCGTAGGAATAGTCGAGAACCTCACGCGGATCCTCGGCGCGGTCCAACATCCTGCTGGCCTTGGCCCGGAACACCAACGCCAGCCGCCTGCTCAGGCTCATCGANGCCTTCCCTCCCCCGATCCCGTCGGTCCCTCTCCGATCTCGCCGGTCAGCCGACGGTCAGCCAGCCCTGGTGAGATCCGTCGGGCCGGGCCGTTCACGCAACACGTCCAGGCGGCGGTGGTACTCCGCCTCATCGATCTCACCGCGGGCGTAACGCTCGGCGAGGATCCGCTCGGCCGACCGCTCGCCGGGCCGTTCGGTACCGGGCCGTTCGGTACCGGGCCGTTCGGTACCGGGCCGTTCGGTACCGGGCCGTTCCACTCCGGGCGGTTCGGCCGACGTACCCGGCCCGCCGCCGCGGCCCGCGCGCAGGAGAGCAACCAGTACCCCGATCACCAGCCCCCAGAAGACGACCATGCTGCACGACATCAGCAGCCAGCCGCCCCAGCCCCAGGTGTGCCCATCCCAGATCATCATCGTGATCTCCTTCGATCTCGATACCCTCGGCGGTTCGATATCATTGGCGGCCTGCCGCTCCTCGACCTTCGTTCCGAGGGGCGATGGAACGAGGGCCGTTCGTCCCGGACCTGGCCGACGACCGGCCTGTGCTGGGGGAATGCCCCTGGCGCCGCCGTCCACACGACCGGCGATGGTCTGACCCGTCCCGGGCGAACTGGGCCGCGGGGCACAGGCCGCGGGCAGAGGCGTACCGCGAGCGCCCCGGGTCCGGCGGCCACGATGGCCACATCGAGGGCGGCGAGCGCCGGGCGGATGCGTTCCTCGTACGTCGTGGCCGGGTTGTGCAACGGCAGATCCGGTGCCACCACCCGATGTCCCCGCGCCCGCAGTTGCGCTCCGAGGGGCTCCCAGCACGTGGCGTCGTGCCAGGCTCCGTGCAGCAGACAGAACAGAGCTACGACCCGTGGCTATCCAGCCGGTGGCTCGCGCGCGGGTCCCACGGTCCGCCTCACAACCCACGGTCGCCGCCTTTCTCGCGGCGTGCCGCACGCTTCCGGCAAACTACCGGACACGATGAGTCTGACCACGATCATTCCCCTTCTCACGACGGACCGGCTCGTCCTGCGGCCCATCCACAACGACGACGTCGCCGGCTACACCGAGATCTGGTCCGATCCCGAGTTCACCCGCTACTTCCTACCGGCCGACCGACCCGGACGGCGTCTGGCATGCCCTGGCCGGCTGCATGGGCTGCTGGGTGCTGACCGGCGTAGGTCCGTGGTCGGTTGTCGAGAAGGCGAGCGGGCAGCTCGTCGGCCAGGCGGGGCTGTGGACCGAACCCGGCTGGCCGGGCATCGAGGCCGTCTGGTTCCTGCGCCGGGACCGCTGGGGGCGCGGCTATGCCACCGAGGCCGCCACCGCGGCACTGACCTGGGTGTTCGCCCAGCGCCCCGACCTCACCGAGGTCGTCTCGGTCATCGTCCCAGCCAACGCCGCGTCTGTCCGGGTCGCCGAACGCCTCGGCATGGCATACGTCCGCAGCGAGTTCCTCCACGACGAGGCCCATGCCGTCTACGCGGTCAGCCGGGCCGGCTGGGTCACCCCAACCACTCGACAGCAAGCTTACGGATAATCCGCGACGGACCTAGTCGTTAGGCTGCGGGCATGACCGCCATGGCACCCTCCCGCGCCGGACCAGACTTGTCGTTCCTGCTGGACCACGCCAGTCATGCCCTGCGGACCCGGATGGCGGCCGCGCTCGCCGAGATCGGTCTCACCGCACGCATGCACTGCGTGCTGGTGCATGCCCTGGAGGAGGAGCGCACCCAGATCCAGCTCGCCGAGATCGGCGACATGGACAAGACAACGATGGTGGTCACCGTGGACGCCTTGGAGAAGGCCGGCCTCGCCGAACGTCGGCCCTCCGCCAGGGACCGGCGGGCTCGGATCATCGCGGTCACCGAGGCGGGCGCGCGGATCGCCGCGCGGAGCCAGGAGATCGTCGATCGGGTCCATGAGGAGGCGTTGGCGGCGCTTCCCACCAAGGAGCGGGAGGTCTTCCTGCGGGCGATGAACCGCTTGATCGAGGGGCATCTGGCCGGACCAGCGAAGAGCCCTCAGCCGGTCCGGCGGGCCCGCCAGCGGGCTCAGTAGCCACGAGAGCCACGCCTTCCACCGCCGCCGCATCTTCCAGCTGATGATCGTTCAGGACGGCAGCGTCGTGACCGTGGCGACGCCGGCCATTCAGAGCGACCTGGGTTTCTCACGAGGGCAACTGNTCGGCAAACGGCAAGGACGGCGACGAGAACAAGGGCAGCCGGGTCCCCAAGTAAACGCTTCCAGCTAGAGTTTTCCCCGATTGGGACGTAGCCACCGCGGCCGTCCACGCGGGCGCTGTAGTCGACGCCGTGGCCGGGAACCGGCTGATTCACACCGACCTTCATGCCCACTAGTTCATGATCAGAGAGGACCGTGTCTGGGTGGTCGACTGGGGCTGGCCGGCGCAGGGTGCCGGCTGGGTAGACGCCGCGTTCATGGTGATCCGTCTCATTGGCGCCGGACATACCCCCCAGCAGGCCGAGCAGTGGGCGGCGGGGCTGGACTGCTGGGCTGGCGGCACCGACGAGGACCGGACCGCCTTCGCCTGCCACGTGGCGGGACTGTGGAGCATGCGAGCGGCGCAGTCGGACAGCCTTGCCGCTCAGAACCGAGC
>NZ_JPGU01000053.1:1347-20535 GCF_000732115.1 Frankia sp. CeD | reverse complement strand
GAATACAACCGCTCCCGGCGCAGGATCGCGCCCTTCTCACCATGCCCGGCCGCGTCGTACTCCGCGAGAATCCGCGCCTTGTACTCCGCCGTGAACGTCCGCCGCTTCGCCTTCGGCTCGACCTCCGGGTCAGGCCGCGGCCGCTCGGGCTCGTCATCCACCCGACCATCATCGACCAGGCCCCGCCCGGCCGTCAGCACCATCGCCACGATCAACCCCTCCCTACCCGCCATACCTAGCCTAGACTGACGATGACCTCTGTCTCACATCATCTTGGCAGGTAGGGGAACAGGCGCCCGGCTGGTCCGTGGACGAGTTGTACGGAAACTTCCGGTGGGCTGAGCACCTGATGTGCGCTAGCGGCGGAGCCATCGGCGTGGCGGACTACGGCAAGGNGGCGGTCNANNTCTTTCAGGGCGTCGGCGACTGGGTCTTCGCTCCCGCGCTGTATGACGTCGCGAGCTACCGTGTCGACGAGTACGCGCAGCTTCTCGACGCGCAGGGTGTCGACGCGGAGGTTCCCGTCGAGATGCAGCGACACTCCCGGACGTTCATCCGGCAGCTGGCGGCCGAGATCGCCGCCGATCCACCGGACATCGTCGGATTCACCAGCACTTTCATGCAGAACGTTCCGTCACTCGCGCTCGCGAGGGAGATCAAGAGAGTCGCGCCGGGCGTCCTCACGGTGATCGGCGGCAGCAACTGCGACGGGCCGCAGGGGCCGGCCCTGCACCGGAACTTCGATCAGCTCGACTTCGTGATCAGTGGTGAAGGCGAACGGTCGCTGCCCGCGCTGCTGAGGTGTGTCGCCGCAGGTGCGAGTGTCGCCGACATACCCGGCCTCAGCTGGCGGTCCGACGGGATGACGGTCACGANCCCNCCCGCCGAGTCGTCCGTGCCCTTCGGCGTGGTGCCAGCCCCCGACTACGACGGCTACTTCCAGGCGCTCGAGAATTCGTCGCTCGGCCCCGGCATCCGGCCGATGGCGGTTCTCGAGACATCCCGTGGCTGTTGGTGGGGCGAAGTTCACCAGTGCACCTTCTGCGGCCTGAACGGATCGAACATTAACTTTCGGAGCAAGGCTCCCGAACGCATCGCGCACGAGGTCCGGGACCTGGCGTCGAGGCACCGCGTTCTCGACGTGGTGATGGTCGACAACATTCTCGACATGGGCTACATCGATAAGGTGATGCCGGAGCTGGCGGCCCTCGACTGTGATCTGAGGATTCACTACGAGATCAAGTCGAACATGACCCGCGAGCAGCTGGGCCGCCTGAGGGACGCGAACGTGCTCTTCGTCCAGCCGGGCATCGAGAGCCTGAGCAGCCACGTGCTTCGGCTGATGGAAAAGGGCGTGAGTTCGGCGCACAACGTGCGTATGCTGCGAGATGGCATGGATCTCGGCCTGAGCGTCACCTGGAACATCCTGTACGGATTCCCTGGGGAGACCGACGAAGATTATCAGAGCCTGCTGAGGAAAATGGCATCACTGGAACACCTCCAGCCGCCAACCGGCGCGTGGCGCNTTGCACTGGAGAGGTTCAGTCCCTATTTCGATGATCCTTCCATTGGATTCATGTTCCGCACGCCGGCGCGCTTCTATGAACTTATCTATAATGTTCCAAAAGGCGAGTTGTATGATCTCGTCTACCTTTTCGACGGCAGTACGCGAGGGATCGCGGGGCCGCTGGAGGACGACCTGAAGCAGGCAGTCAGAAACTGGGCCGAGGCCTATCCAAGGAGCACGCTTCTGTATTGGATCGACGACCAGGGCCGGGTGGTCATCGAGGACCAGCGGGCAAGCTGGCCTGAAGAGGTCATCGAGTTGGACGAGCTGCAAAGCAATGTATACCTCGATCTCTTCCAGGGAGCCGGGTGGGAGGGCGTGCGCCGACGGCTCGCCGACGGCGGCCAAGTCGTGACCGACGAGGNAGCCCGGAAGATCCTTCGTTACTTCGTCGACCGCGGTCTCGCCTTCGAGGACGAAGGGCGCTACGTGAGCTTGGCGCTCGAGGTCGACCCGTACCGCCGGAAGCTTGTCGACGGCAGAGAGGTCGCGGCATCCCGATGAGCGCCCTGCTGGATATCGACGGACTCAGGGCGCTGGCCGACCGCCACGGGCGCCGCCCGGCGGGCGGGCGACCGGGCGCCGCGGTGCTGGTCCTCGGTGCGGACTGGACCGGGCTCCCTGCTCCTGACGAACTGGGATCGCTTCTGCGGCGTGTGCCCGTCGCCGGTGTGCGGCTGGCTGAGGCCGTCGACCTGTCAGGACTCCCGGCTGACGTGACCGCGCGAAGCATCGCGCTGGTTCGCGAATGCTCCTCGATCGGAGTNCGGTTGTCGTGGTCATTGAGCCTGAGCCCGGACCAGATGGGGATGGTTCGGATACTCGATCACCTACCGCCTCCGGGGAAGGTGACCGTCCTGGGCGAGGGAGAACTCCCCCTCGGCCATTGGNGATCGGCGGGCAGTTTTGGTCTGTTCTATTTCCGGAAGGGGCCGGACTTCGTCTCCGTAGTCGACCAGAGGAGCGAGGCCACGAATCGGTTCATCGTCGACGACGCCGTCCTCATCGACGTGCTCCGGCAGGGAATGTCGGGATGCGCGTGGGCCGACGTGACCCGGACTCCGCAGTATGCCGCGGCCGCGCGGGACCTGGTGGGCAAGGGCTTGATCCTGCGCGTCGGCGACTATTGCGTCACTCTACCGGTGCATATGCGTCGTTGGCCGGTGGGGACGCTTCTGCTGGGCGGGACTCTGGCCGCGGCCGGCACGAAGAAGTCCGTTCNGACGGTTGACCGGCAGCTCTGACCGACTCCCGCGGCCCTCTTCCTGGAAGCCGGGCGGCCACCACAGCCGGGTCGCCACCGAAGCCGCCCGGTGCCAGGTGTGGCTCGGCAGTCTCGGGCGACTCGGCGCCGACCCGGCCGGCCGGTGACCCCAGACCGTCAGTAGTGGCTGTTCATGGCGGTACGCACCTCGGCGAGGGTTGCGTCGGCGACGGCTCCCGCTCGTTCGTTGCCCTCGCGGAGCACACGGCGCAGATGGGAGCGGTCCTCGGCGTAGTCGGCTCGGCGAGCCCGGATCGGTGCCAGGTAGTCGTTGACCGCTTCGATCACGATCTTCTNAAGTGCGGCGGCCCCGGCGGAGCCGATGTCGTCGGCGACCTGATGAGGGTGCCGGTTCTGGCAGAGCGAAGCGAGCAGGAGGAGGGAGGACACCTCGGGACGGTTCGCGGGATCGTAGGTGATGTGGCGCTCGGAGTCGGTCTTCGCTCCCTTGAGCAGCCGGGCGGNCTCGTCGGCGGTCGCAGCCAGGGCCACAGCGTTACGCCGGCTCTTGCTCATCTTGGAGCCATCCGTGCCGAGGAGAAGGGGCGCGCTCGACAGGAGCGCCTCGGGCTCTGGAAACAGTCTGGTGCCGTCGCCGTAGCGGTCGTTGAAGCGGCGGGCGATCGTGCGGGCGAGTTCGAGGTGGGGAAGCTGGTCCTGGCCCACTGGGACCAGGTTTCCCTTGCAGAAGAGAATGTCGGCGGCCTGGTGGACGGGGTAGGTGTACATCAGGCCACTGACGGCCGACTGCCGGGAATGCGCGATCTCCTCCTTGACGGTGGGATTGCGGTTCAGCTCGGCAACGGAGACAAGGCTTAGAAAGGGCAGCATCAGCTGGTTGAGGGCGGGGACGGCACTGTGTGTGAAGATCGTGCTGCGTGCCGGGTCTATGCCGATGGCCAGGTAGTCCAGGACCAGTTCCTCCACGTGGGCGGTCAGGTTGTCCGCTACGTCGCGATCGGTCAGAACCTGGTAGTCAGCAATAATCAGGAAGATCTCCGTCCCGAGATCCTGAAGGCGAACCCGATTGTGCAACGTGCCGAAGTAGTGCCCGAGATGTAGGCGCCCGGTAGGACGGTCACCCGTCAGTACCCGAAACCGCTCGGGGTTGCTGAGAATCAGTTCTTCCAATTCCGCGCTGCGCGCCTGGGCGGCGGAGGTTCTGAGCGCCGAGGTAGCGGGGTCCGAGTCTGTGGTATCTAGGCCTATGGACGCGGAATCAGTGTTCACGGGATCTCCTGGAAGGTCGGTCCCGCCGTCGCGATGGCACGAGCCCGATCCCCGAGACGCGAAGGGCCGTCCATCCGAACGGCGCGATCACAGCTGGGAAGGCGGCCGCTCCTACTACTGAGCTTTAATCTTCGAGGTCAAGCTGGTTTTCTGTGTTTGTCTACGGGCGGGTGTGAATCGGGTAGACCGGCTATATGAGATATGCGACGGGTGGCGGGTTGACGCCCGCCGAGCAGGTGGAACGTGAGCGGGTCCGGAGGGCTGCGGCCGGCCGGTTCGCCGCGGGGGCGAGCCAGGCCGAGGTCGCCCGGGAGTTCCGGGTGACCCCGAAGACCGCGAGCCGCTGGCACCACGCCTGGGAGGCCGAGGGCGAGTCCGGGCTGCGCTNGGCCGGGCCGGGGTCGCGGTGCCGGTTGGATGACCGGGACCTGGCCCGGTTGGAGGCGGTCCTGCGCCGGGGACCGGGGCCGTACGGCTGGGAGGATCAGCGGTGGACCCTGGCCCGGGTCCGCCAGGTGATCGCAGCAGAGTTCGGGGTGGACTACACCCTGGCCGGGGTGTGGCTGCTGCTGGACCGGCAGGGCTGGTCGTGCCAGCTCCCCGCCCGCCGCGCGGTCGAACGCGACGACGCCGCGGTCGACGCCTGGGCGCAGGAGGAGTGGCCGGCGGTAAAAAGACCGCGGCGGCCCAGGACGCCTGGATCTGTTTCCTCGACGAGACAGGACAGGGGCTGAGGCCGCCACGGGCACGGACCTGGGGCCGGCGGGGTCGGACCCCGGTGGTGCGGGTACCGGGGCGGGGNGGGAACGGCCGGGNGAGTGTGGTCGGGATGGTCTGCTACCGGCCCGGCTGGCGTCCGCGGCTGCTCTACCGGGCCCGGACCTGGCGGGGTGGTGGCGGGCGCAGGGGGATCGGCTGGGNGGACTGCCGGGATCTGCTGGCCGCCGCGCATGCGCAGCTTCCCGGGGGCCGGCTGGTGCTGGTCTGGGACCGGGTGAACATCCACCGGCAGACGGAGATGACCACGTTCCTGCGGGAGCACGCGGGCTGGGTGAGCGCGGTGCTGCTACCGGCCTACGCCCCTGAGCTGAACCCGGCCGAGGGGGTGTGGTCACAGCTCAAGCGCACCGCTGTGGTGAACCTGGCTGCCCGCGCCCTCGACGAGGTCTGCCAGGCGGTCAAGCACGGGCTGAAACGAATGCAGTACCGGCCCCCGTTGCTGTTGGGGTTCCTCGCCGAAACCGGTCTGGTCTGGGAAGAGCTATGGTCAACATGACTCCACGCATTAAAGCTCAGGAAGAGCGCCACCAGATGAGGCACGAACGGTCCACGCCCCCATATTAACAGCAGCCGTCTGGGCGGTTCGGTTCCGAGTGAAGACGGCCGGCCGACCCGGTGGCCGGTCATGGCGTCCGCCGGCACCATGTTCGACATGCCCGCCCGTGCCATCCGGCTCGACGCTCTCCAGAAGACCCGCCATCCGCAATCCCCCCGCGAGCTGACCGCACCGACCGACGTCCGCCATGACGCTGTTCACCCGTGAGGATGACAGCCCGACCACCACCGCACCGGCGACCACCGTGTGATCTGTCGGCCGAGCAGGAGGATCAGCGACCGGCCAACCTGCGTCCCTCGGTTCGCCGCCCTGGTCTACGACGTCGGCCGGTTGCTGCGACCATCGAGCGCACCGTGGATGTCAGCGCGCAACTGGGCGACCAGGCCGCGGGCTGTCCCGGTGCCAACGGCGAGCCGCTTGCGCAGCGTTTCCGCGGAGATGGGGCGTTGGTGCTGCTGTCAGTGCAGCACGTCCTCGGCGCGGGCGCGGTGCAACAGGTCCTGCCTGCGCGCCTCACGCGACAGCGGGCCCCCGACGGTAGTCCTGCCGGGCATTGGCTCGGCTGCCGTCGCTGAACACGCACACGATCCCCAGCCCGTCGTCGGTCACCGTGGCCGGCATCAGTCGTCCTCGCCAGGTTCGTCGGTGAACTCCGCCGCGACCTCGGTGTCCGCCGCCGGATCATCGGCCAGGCCGGCCGCCGCGCCGGCTCGCGCATACGCCTCCCCGAAAATCCGGGTGGTGTCCAACCGGCGAAGGTAAGCCTCCGTCGTGGTGACCGATGAGTGACCCATCAAATCCCGCAGCACCAGCAGCGGATCGGCTTTGCTCAGATACAACGCCAACGCGGCGTCCGGCCCGCCGTCTCCACCGGCCGCCACCAGTTCGGCGGCCCGCCGGTAATGCCCATCCACCAGCCGTTCCAACGTGGCCATCGCGAAAGAATGCCGCAGCCGATGCGGATGAACATGCGGGAACCGCAGCTCGACACGTGCCCGGATACGATCCGACGCGCGTTCCAAAACGGTCGCCCAGGCGGTGAACGGTCCGCCGTCCGAGCGGACCGCCAACAGGCACGAACCACCATCCGGAGCGACCAGCCGCCGCCGCTCGCCCGGCGTCAGCGCATCCCAGTCCCGGCGCNCCCCGTTAATCCGCCCGCCACGCATGTCCGGCTCGCTCACCCGCAGCGCAGGACCCCACCGGGCCGGCGGACACCATGATGCTCCTTCCACCGCGGCGGCCCGGTCCAGCGTCACATAATCATGCACAACCCTCAGCGCCTCGACGCTGATCCAACTGGTACGGAACTTACGGCCCTTGGCCACCCCGGACGGCACCGGCAGCGCCCCCGGCCGGGACGGCGGCGTCGGGATCTCATAGACCAGCAGCGACGAGAACTCCTGCAACCGCAGGCCCGTCGCCAACGCCAACCCGACCACCGCCCGGTTACGGGCAAGCTCCCGCCCCGCATAGCCAGCATCCGCCTGACCGTCCCGGTCCAGCCCGGCCAGCGCGTTCAGCAGCAACGTCGCAAAGTCGGCTTCCAGATATTTGATCGTGACGTGCGGTTTCGGAGTTCGGCGCATCGCCAGGTTCACCCGGACGTCACGCACCATGCCGCCGACCATGGCCTTCGCGGTCCGGTAGGTGAACGGCTCGGCCGACGCATAGCCTTCGGCCATCGCCCACCGGTAGAACATGCTCACGATGCTTATGTGCTGGCTCCACGTGCTCGCCGCCAGCCGCCGCTCCACCGGCCCCGCCGACCGGTCCTCGGCATATTTCCCAAGTGCCAGTTTGAGCTGCTCGCGCGGGCCGAGCACGTCGATGCCGTGCCCGGCCAGGAACTCCACCCAGTCCTTCACCGCCCGCGCATACGCCGCCCACGACCGCGGCGCCGGCACACCGCACGCCGGAAGCTCACGAAGCCACCGGTTCNCCACCGCCGCCGGCCGCACGCACCCCGGCCCGTCCTCGAACCGCAGATCGTCGTCGACCAGCACCGGCATGCGCTCGGGGATCAGCGGCGCTGCCTCGACATCCCACGACTCCCACCCCCGTGACGAGAAGAAGATCAGCAACATGGGAGTCGACGGTAGAACCACGACACGGCGCCGAACCACGACCAAAAACGCCGTGTCACCCCAGGTCAGCAGCGAATCGCTACACAGCAACTAAGTGGTTGAGCCTGGAAGTCCTTCGGNGGTGCAGTGATCAGCTGGGTTCGGTGGGGAGGTGGATGGTGCAGGCGGTGTCGAGGGCGTCCTGGGGGCTACCGGCGGGGNATCCGGNGAGCAGGGCGGCTTCCTCGTAGCGGTCGTGGGCGGCGGNGNAGATCGCGAAGCCGAACGAGTGGGCTGACCCGCCGTAGCGCAACCGGCACAGGGGGATCTCCTCGCCGTCGGGCAGGACGCCGGCGACGTAGGCGAACGCGCCACGGTAGGTGACCTCGGTGCGGGCGAGTTGCGGCCAGCGCTGCTCCGCATGATCGAGCAGGCGCAGCCGGATCGAGGACGTCGTGGACTCGGGGATCGCCGCCATGCCCACCAGTCTGCCGGCAGCCGGCAGATCGCTACGATCATCCCGCCGTCGCCTTGGACGCCCACCCCGCCTGCTCCCGGAGTGCGTGATGCCGTCACCCCGCGTTGCCGTACCCATAGACCTGACCGCGAGCGAACGCAGACGGCTCAAGGCCCGCGTGAACGGGCGCAGGACGCCGTACCGGGACTGGTAGCGGTCAACGATCGTGCTGGACGCGGCCCGCGGCTACTCCAACGCGCGGATAGCCCGGCGACTGTGCGTGACCGAGGACACGGTCCGCACGTGGCGGGGCCGGTTCGCGCGGCGACGCGAGGCGGGACTGGTCGACCTGCCCCGGTCGGGTCGGCCACGGCGGATCAGCGAGGCGGAACGGGCCGAGGTCGTCGCGCTGGCCTGCCGGTTACCCGCCGAGACCCAGGTGCCGCTGGCCCGCTGGTCGTGTCCGGAACTCGCCGCCGAACTGCTCTCCCGCGGCCTGGTCGACGCGATCTCGGCGTCGTCGGTGCGGCGGATCCTCGCCGAGCACCCGATCAAACCGTGGCGCTACCAGTCCTGGATCTTCGCGCGCGGCCCGGGCTTCGCCGCGAAGGCGAAAGTGATCCTCGATCTCTACGAGGGCTTCTACCAGGAGGAACCCCTCGGCCCCGAGGATCGAATCGTCTCGATCGACGCGAAGCCGTCGATCCAGGCGAGAGCCCGGATCCACCCGACCACCCCGCCCGCCCCGGGCAGGATCATCCGGGTCGAGCACGAGTACGAACGTCACGGCGCGCTCGCGCTGTTGCCCGCGCTCGACGTCCAGACCGGGAGGATCGCCGCCGTGCTGACCCCGCCGACGACGGGCATCGCGCCGTTCATGGAACTGATGGGCCAGGTCATGGCCCAGGACCGCTACCGGACGGCGAAGCGCGTGTTCGTGATCGTCGACAACGGCTCCGACCACCGAGGCCAGGCCTCGATCAACCGACTCAGGGCCGCCCACCCGAACCGCATCCTGATCCACACCCCGACACACGCCTCATGGCTGAACCAAGTGGAGATCTTCTTCTCGCTCGTCCAACGGAAGGTCGTGTCACCCTGCGACTTCGCCAGCCTCGACGTGCTCGCCGACACCCTGACAGCGTTCGTCGACCGCTACAACGTCACCGCCACACCGTTCAAGTGGAAGTACACCGCGGCCGACCTCGAACGCCACCTCGCCCGCCTCGACGACGACACAGCACCAGCCGTCGCGGGCTCCGTCGCTCGGTTGCCCGTCCCACCACCCGACACCAATGATCACGGGAGTCAGGTGAAGTCAGAACCAAATGCCAGAGCCCTCGCGCAGGCCGCCTAACACCCCCAAAGGACTTCCAGGCTCAACCACTAAGCGGAGAGAACCGACCGCGTCGAACGCGGCGCGTCCGCAGTGGCCGGCGATCAACGGTTCGGCGATGTTCAAGGACAGTATGACGAGGCTGGCGAACAGGAGCAGGCGCCGCGCCGCGCGCAGCACCACCTCGGGCCCGCCATGGACCGCGAGGTGCCTGGTGCCTAGAGCGCCGGTCAAGTAGTCATCAGGCTGCTTGCTGATCGTGTTTTTGGCGGGCGATGACGTGGAGGTTGTGGACGACGGCGGTGCGGCGGAGGTCGAACAGGTTCTTGCGCTGTCCGTGGTAGCGGGCGCGGCGGCCTTGCCAGTGGCCGATGTGGGCGAGGGTGTGTTCGACTTTGGTGCGTTCGCGGAGGCGGGCGCGGCCGGCGGGGGNGTGCTGGCGTTCGCGGAGCTCGGTGAGCAGGGCTTCGTCGGGGTGGATGGTCACGCTGCGCCCCGTCGCGCTGGTGGTGCATCGTTCTCGCAGGGGGCAGGCCGCGCAGACCTTCGCGGGGAAACGCACGGTGCGGCCTGGGGCGAAGGGCATCGTGACCTGGTGGGGGCAGGTGAGCAGGCCGCGGTCGAAGTCCAGGGTGAAGGCGGTNTTGGCATNCCGGCNGGNGGCATTACGTNCCCGCCACGCCTTGCAGAAGATCTCCAGGTTGGGGTCGCGGTCACGCACCAGGGTGGAAGACAGGTAGGCCCGGTCGATGTGGAGCTCGGTCAGGCGGAGATTCTGGGCGGCCAGGTCGTCGCTGATTGTGTTGGTGACGGTGGCTTCGGGCACGTTGGCGGGGGTGAGCCCGACCGCGGGCACCAGCCCGGTGTCCAGGTCGGTGACCACGTGGCGTTTGTACCCGTCGACGACTCNGCTGCTTAATTCGCGGTTGGGGTTGTGCGCTGCTGGCTGAGGCGGGTGAGCCTGCTGGCGCGGGGTGTGAAGGGTGGCTGGTCGGGGTTCCAGTGGGCGTCGAGGCGGAGGACGTTGACCGCGGTGGCGGAGAAGGCGTGTTGGAGGCGGGTCTTGGGCAGGCCGCGGTAGCGGGCGTTGCGCAGGCCGGTGACGTCGAGGGCCTGGTTGATCGTGCCCTCGATCCCAGCGCGCAGGGCGTACCTGGTCTTCCAGGTGTCGGTGGCCTGCTCGGCGCGGGCGGTGGCCAGGGTTTCGTGGAGTTCTCGGGGGCGCAGGCTGAGGTAACGGGTGCGGCGGGTGGAGGTGGTGCACGCTTTCTGGGTGGGGCAGGGGTGGCAGTCGGTGCGGGCGAACGCGACGACGATGGCGTCGCGTTCGTGCTGGCGGACGGGGTACCAGCCGGTGCTGGTGTGGCCCTGCGGGCAGCGGACCTGGCGGGCTTTCCAGTCGATCCGGAACGCGGCCTTGTCGAACCCGGCGTTGGCCTTGGCCTGGGGTGAGTGGTCGAGGAGGGCTGGGGTGACCATGGTGATGCCCCGGGTGGCGGCGTCGTGGATGAGGTCGGCGCTGGAGTAGCCGGCGTCGAGGTAGTGCTCGCCCGGGGTGAGGCCACGCTCAGCGAGGCTGGCCTGGACGATCTCGGTGGCCTTCACGTCCGGGACGCTCGCCTGGGTGGTGAGAACGTTCGTGATCAGCCGTAACGGCAACACGTCGGCTCCGGCTCCGGCTCCGGGGGGAGGGTCGCAGGTTTCGGTGAGGTGGACCTTGTAGCCGCACCAGAACAGGTCGTCGCCCTTGGCCGCCCACCGCGCATCGCGGTCGTAGGGGGAGGCCAAGCGACGATGTCCAGGCGGGACACCCTGTCTGTCGGCGTCCNGCTTTGCGATCACCTCCCGTCCCCGGGGATCGGTGGACAGGATCGGTGGACAGGTAGTAGGTCTGCACCAGCATCTCGCGCAGGAACGCCACCGCGGGGATCTCGCCCAGCCAGCCCGGCGCGGTGGAAGCGGCGACCGCCCGGCACAGGGCGAGCGCGTCCTGCCCGAACACCACGGCAAGACGGNCCCGGGCCGTCTTCGACGACGGCATCGTCCACCCGTTGACCCGCTCGCCGTAGCGATGCGCCAACTCGTCGATGCCCACGGTGTCGGCCAGCCAGCCGGGGGCCGCGACCGCGAGGGCCTCCAACACCGCCCGCACACTTTCCCCGGCGAGCTCGGTCCGGTTTAGGTCCCGGACCGCGCTGATCACATGGGTGGAGTCGGTGCGCGCCCTGCGACCGCCGCCGATCAGGCCCTGGTCGACGCAGGCCTGCAGGAGCCGGTCGAAGACCACCCGTTCCAGGCCGTGGTCGGCCAGCCGGGCGCGGAACCGGGACAGCACCGTCGGGTNGAACCCGGTATCGGTCAGCTCCGCGCCGAGCGCGTACTTCCAGTCGATCGCGCGGACCGCCATCGCCGCAGCCTGCCGGTCGGTCAGGTTCTCGGTGAACTGCAGCACCGTGACCAGCGACAACACCGCCGGCGGCAGACCCGGCGCCCCCCGGCGCCCGAACGCCCCGGTGAACGGCTCATCGACCAACNCCTCGGCCAGCCGGTCCCGCAGCCGCATCGCCAACGTCCCACGCGGGAACGCCGCCCGGGCGACCGCCACGGTCTGCGCCGGGATCTCGGGCAGCCCCTTCGGCTGCAACGACATGCACTCCACCTCCCGCAGCCCACGACACGACCAGGACCGCAGAGGAGATCATGCCGCACCAACGACACCCAGCCGAATTAAGCAGCAGAGTCGTCGACCAGGACGGAGCGGGACTTACGGCCGTGGGCCATGTCCGGGTCTTCCACGCTGATCCGCCGGTTTTTGGCGACCCCGCGGCGCAGCCGCGCTGTCCCGGCCGTGGTGACCTCGNCGTCCTGGTCGCGGACCTGACGGGCCACCGCGACAGCGGCTTCGGCCGCCTCCGGGGCGGGCTGGGCGGCCACGAAGGTCTCCACCGCCTCCAGGGCGGCCAGCACCACCGCCAGGGCACGGTCCCGCTCGTCGGGATCGTCCCAGTCGGCGTCCAACGCGGCTTTGAGGCTGGACCCGGCCAGCACCGGTGCCCCGGCCTGGCCGGCCAGGACCCTGGTTCCCTCGGCCCGCCCCCACCCCTGCTGAGCCGCGATCACACCCAGGGCCTTGCGCAGGGCGTGTCCCATCATGTTCGGGGTGTCCTCCACCCGGCCGGCACCCCACAGCGGGCTGGAGTCCAACGCTGCGCGTAACGCCCGCGGCCCGAAGCCCTTCGTCACCGTGGCGATCTCGACGGTGCATTCGACCAGCCGCCGGTCCCACCCGGCGCCGATCAGCCGGGCGCGGAAGCCCACCAGGATGCCCTTGGAGAAGGGAGACCGGTCGGTGTCCAGACAGTCCAGAACCAGCTGCCAACGCCGGTCCATCACCGTCGCCTCGATCACCTCGTCGTCGGAGACACCGGTATAGGCCTGCAGGATCAGCGCCAACGCCAACTGCGCCGGCTGCCCTTTCGGACTGTCGCGGTAGACCTCGGCCAGCTCGGTCTGGAACGCCTCGTCGAACAGCTCNTGNCGATNCCGGCGCAGNAACACNAACANCTNCGCCCGCCGCACCAGTCTGATCACAGTCTGTTCCGCGGTCGAGGGCTCCACCGGCGGAGCCCATATCCCAGGACGCATCAGCCAGCACCTTCCGATCAAGACGGGCACATGACACCCGCCGACCGGTGCCGCCTACCACAGCTCACATACGGCTACCTGACCGGCGCTCTAGCAGCGCGACCACGGACAGGTCCACCGCTGGTGCGACTACGGCGCCACCCAGATCGGGACCCCCATCCGCACCCCGAGCGCGAGGCTGTTCCCGAACCCGAAGAGGAACGTCAACGCGACCACCACACCGACGATCACGGNCACGATGCGGGCCGAGGCGCCCGGAACCGCCAGGTATGCGGAACGCCTGTTCGATTCGCTAGATGATGTAGACCTCGGCGCGGTCACTGGGCATCACCCCTGGTCAGGGCCCGGGTAGCGACCGGCCGNACGGCGATTTCAGGGCCAGCAACCAAGATCAAACGGTTCTTAGAGCGTGTCTTACGTCGAGCGTGGGAGCTTCTTCCAGCAGGTGATCGCGGCAGCCAGGCAGAGGAACCCGAGGAAGTTGTAGCCGTTACGTTCGTAACGCGGGCTCAGGCGGCGGTAGCCACCGAGCCAGGCCAGGGTTCTCTCGACTTTCCACCGGTGCCGGCCGAGGCGTTCGGTACTGTCCACACCACGGCGGGCGATCCGCACCGCGATACCGCGCCGATGCAGGAAACGCCGTCGTTCCGGCTGATGGATCTTCGAGCCCGGTTTGCCGCGGTCGACCGGGTTCGGACCGGTCAGGCTTCCCCCTTTTTCGCTCGCAGGCTGGCCGCGTCCACGATCGCCGATGACCAGTCGACCCGTCCGGCCACACCGTGCAGGTCCAAGATCTTGCGGTGCGGTCGAGGCCAGACACCCGCCCGGGTCCACGCCTGGAACCGACGGTGCGCCGTGGGTACCGACACCCCGAACTCGGACGGCAGATGCCGCCAAGCACACCCCGAGGTCAGCACGTAGACCACCGCGGTAAACACCGCCCGATCCTCGATCGGGGCAGTCCCACCGCCCTGCCNGCGGGCCTCGAACCGGGGCAGCNGCGGTTCCACCAGCTCCCNCAACTCGTCCGGGACCAGCCGCCCGGCAAGGCTGCTCTCCAACACATCCATGATCGATATGTACCCCGGGCAGCCACGCAAGACACGCTCTTAAGTCGCGGAGTGCTTGGGTGGGTGTGGCAGGTGCTTTGACCTGCGCCAGTGCGACATCTCAGACCCACCCATCTTTACAGGTGGTCCGGTGGGCGGGCCGATGGGTGCTCCGGTGGGCGGACGGACGGGAAGTTTGGATAATTCATACCGAACAGGAACGTAGCGACCCATGCGGGAGCCTGCGAGCGTGCGGATGCCCAGCGGCCGAGGTCGTCCAGATGTGAACACGTGGCCTGTAGGGCTACGAGTCGGGCTGTCCTTGGGCAGTCCCAGCGGAGCCGGTGGCCTGCGCCAGCGGCGCCCTTGCGGGGTCGCCGCTCAAACAGGGGACCGGCACGGCGACCGGTACGGCTACCCGATGGGCAGGGGGTGTGCCGACACAGCGAGGCTCCCGGACGACGCCAGCGCATCCGGCCGCGCCCTCGGCATCCGGGGCATCGCGGTTGGTTCCCGGCGGCGGCAGCGGGGGCAGGTGGCCGGTTGGCGCACGCACGTCATGGCGTCGATCACCAGCCGGTCCGCCGGCCGCATCCGCACGCGGTCGGAGGCGTCCACCAGCCGGTGAACGTCGGTGCCGTACGCGGTCGCCAGCAGCGCGAGAATCTGCGGGGTGAGCCTTCGCCGCGCGGACGTGTCCGGCCAATGCTCCAGTTCACACAAATAGGGACCGGTGATGGAAGCCCTGCCGTCCGGGTCAAGGCCGAGACGGGCCGCTTGTCTATTGATGTGGTCGGCGGCTTGTAGCTGCGTCCAGCCGTGCGCGTGGCGGAAAGCGGCGCGAGGGCGAAGTTGATAACGTCGGATGAACTCGTCGGCTATCTCGGCCTGCGTCATTCCCGCATGCAACAGGTGGACCCGTAGCGCATTCTGTTCCGCTCGCATACCAGCTCGCCCCATGTTCCCCCTTNCCCGGCCAGGTTGCGATGCGTCAGGCCCGGTGCGGCACAGCTTCGGGCAAGCTGCGGCCGGAGGGGGTCCGGTGCCACGGGTCCAGCGCGCGCAGCGCGTCAGCGACCCGCCGCAGGGTCTCCGGGTCGGTGCGGTAGACGACCGGCGCCGTAGGCTGCGGCCCGACCCTCGGTGTCCGCGTCGGCATCGGCGTAGCGGCCTGCGTCGGCGGCGGCGTGGCTTGCAAACCACCGGGAATCTCGGCCCAGACAACTTTTCCGCCGGTCTTTACTCTCCACCACGACCATNGGCGCGACAGCGCGTCGACCATCAGCAGGCCGCGTCCGTCCTCACTGAACAGGTCCGGGCTTTTGATACGGGGAGCGGTGTCATTGCCGTCCCGCACTTCAACAAGGACGTATTCTCCTGTCGCGGTGAGCCGTATGGCCACGACGTCTTCCGGGCGGCTCGCCTTCACGGCATTCGAGGTCAATTCACAAACGACGAGTTCGACAGTGTTGACGGTGTCGGAGTCGACTGACCATTCCCTGAGCGTGCAGGCCGTGCTCGTGCGCACGTCGGGAACGGCGGCGGCTGTCGGCGGGAAGTGCGCCACGGCCACCCGGATCACAGGCGATGAGTCACCAGTCATGCTGAGCCCCGTGCGGCGGTCAGCGCGCGGACGGCAGCCCAGCGGCCGATGATCCGGATGGTCACGACCGTGAGTGCTGTGCAGGCTGGCGCCGCGCCGTGTCGCCTGCGGCTGCGGCTGCGGCTGCGCCGAGAGCGGGCAGGTCACAGCCGGGCAACACGGCGAATTCGGCCCACGCCACCAGCTCACAGCGGGCGTGGGATAGGCGGCGGCTGACCTTCGCTACACGGTCGTCGAGTGTCAGGGGGAGGCGGGTTCGCGCCTGCCGCATCCGCACGTGCGCCCACTCGTGGGCGGTGTCGAAGTCGGGGAATGCCCCGAGCGGTCGTCCGTCCGCGTCCCACGCCACGAACCGGCGTTCGTCCATGGACCCTCTCCCTTCGGTCTGCGACGGGCAGCCCCCGCGCCGCGCCTCCGTCTCCGTGCCGCAGACAGCAGGGCGCGGCAGATGCCGCCGAGGAGGGCTCCTTGGCAACGCAGAGAGACGCGAGCGTCCGCCGATGGCAGCGCCGTAGGCGGCCAGGCGGCCACTCTCGGCGCGCCTGCTGTCACGCAGAAGTCAAACACCGTGAGGACCCAACATGCAAGACTCACAATGCAAGCTGAGAGATGTTGATATTGTTTCGAAACAGCGACCGGAGTCTTTCATTTCGGGTGATGGACTACCCTCAAACCGAAGGAGGGGCGATGCCAGAAGGCAGCACGACGACGGGCTCGACCGTGCCGCGCCGCCAGCTCGGCCGGTACCTACGCGATCTTCGAAACCAGGCGAGGCTGACCGTGCGGGCAGCCGCACGGCGCCTGGAGTGGTCCGAAGCCAAGATCTGGCGCATCGAGTCGGGGCTGACCTCGCTTCGGAGCTTTGACGTAGAGATCATGTGCCGGATCTACGGTGCACCCACCGACCTGACCGAGGCGCTGATGGGGCTCGCGAAGGAGACGAAGGCGCGCGGCTGGTGGCACAGCTACGGCGACGTCATCCCGGCCTGGCTCGACCTGTACATCGGGCTCGAAGAGGCAGCCTCTCGCCTCTGGTGCTACCAGGCGGAACTCGTTCCCGGTCTCCTCCAAACAGAGGAGTACGCACGGACCCTGATCCGAGCGGAAGACCCCGATATCGAGAACGACGAAATAGACCGGCGAGTTCATGTACGCATGGCCCGGCAGGCGTTGCTGACCCGAGTGACCGATCCCCCGGTCCTGAATGTTGTTCTCAGCGAGTCGATTCTGCATCGCCCCGTTGGTGGCCCGAAGGTGCTCGCACAGCAACTCGAACGGATTGCGGACGTAAACCGGCTGCCTAATGTCACGATCAAGGTAATGCCGTTCAGTGCCGGCCTACACACGGGCGTCACGTCGGGTCCGTTCGTCGTTCTTCGGTTTCCCGAGAACGGAACCGGACGAGCGGGGGAACCGCCAACGGTTTACGTGGAGGGACTTACCGGAGCGTTGTATCTAGAGAAAGATCGTGAGGTAGAGCAATACGAAGAGTCGTTCAGCGCGATGTGGGAATCTGCGGCCGAGCGGGACGCGAGCACCAAGATGCTCATTGATCGAGCTAGGAGTCTCGAACCATGAACAGTCACGATCTTTCCGGCGCGGTGTGGCGCAAGAGTAGCTACAGCAACGCTAAGGGTGAGTGTGTCGAGGTTGCATTCCTTGACGGCGGCCTTGTCGCCCTACGGGACAGCAAGGACCATGGAACCGGGCCTGCGCTGGTCTTTACCAGTGCGGAATGGTCGGCGTTCGTGCGTGGTGTGACGGATGGAGAGTTCACGGCCTAACAGCCGATACGGTGTCCACAGGGCGCCGAGATAGCATTTTACACGTCTTCACTATTGTTGCCCGTCCGCGTGGCGCTCGAACGCAGGCGGACGGGTGACACTCCGCCCGAGCGACGAGAGAGATAGGGTTTCCATCGTGCCAAACGTCCGCGCTAAATTGGATCTCAGGTCGGGATCCTATAACGACGTCTTGAAACGTGTCGAGCGATCACTAGACGTTCACTTTGACCGAACCGCGGTCGTGCGGAAGCGACGCTCAATTGGCCTCGCCAGCGATAGAGGAACCTGGGTCCGTGTTGAGGTTCGATCTCCAGAGAAGATGACCGGTCAGGGATGGAACGGAGCAGAGACCTCATCGATGCTTCATGGCGTGGCCCGGCCCGTCTGGAGGCAAAGCGTCTCTTGGAACGATCCCGACCAGGATCTCATGTGGAGGGCTGACGAGACAGATTTCGTCGCGGATCATCCCGTTAAACCCGGTGGTATCCTCACTACCGATCCCGACCTTTCTGAGGCGTGGTGGGCGACGCTGAGATCTTCGCTGGCCGCGCTTGCCGGGCATTCGACCACCCGGCTAGCTACTCCTCACACCGAGACAATAACGCAAGCGCGGGTGGACCTGGCAATCAGTCGGGCCTGTGGCGGCA
This sequence comes from Frankia sp. CeD, assembly GCF_000732115.1. Taxonomy (NCBI): domain Bacteria; kingdom Bacillati; phylum Actinomycetota; class Actinomycetes; order Frankiales; family Frankiaceae; genus Frankia; species Frankia sp. CeD. The sequence continues at coordinate 2,551 of NZ_JPGU01000053.1, read as the reverse complement.
AGATCGACACTAGGATCGAGCAATGGTCAGCCGCGCATGCCGACCTAAATTGGGCGAATCTCACGGCACCAGAATGTATGCTGCTTGACTGGGAAGACTGGGGAATGGCGCCGCGCGGATTGGACCCAGCGAACCTGTGGGTCAACAGCCTGGCAATTCCCGACCTCGCCAGCCGCATCTACCGAGAGTACAGAGAGGAACTGGAAAGCAAGACAGGTAAGATCATGACGCTATTTCTGTGCGCGGACATTGTCAGCGCGCCCGCCTCGTATTCAGGGCCGCTTCACGAGCCGGCATGTCAGGCTGTCGAAAGGCTGGTGAAAGACCTTCAGATGTGAGCGCCTCTCTCACGGAGGAGCTGCCGATAACGAGCGATCTGGTCTAGGTCAACCTTTAGCGCTTCGGCTGACACAAGTTCCCTCATATGGTCTGTGCTGCCGGAACTCACGGCTATCCGCGTTACTCTTGGCAGCTCATATGACACGCGGAAGACGGCTTGCACATTTGACCCTTCTTCGTTTGGCTGAAGAAAGGTGGCCGCCTTAATTCTCTTCCAGACGTCGCGTGCGGCGTCCCCGCCGAACGGGCTCATCCCCCACAGGCGATCGGACGGGACGCCCAGACGTTGCGCCGCCCGCTCGCTCGCGTCGAGCTGGTCAGACGGCACCGTCAGCCCCGCGCGGACCATGAGCACGTCTGGCGTGGGAGCCTTCGCGAAGAGATCGCCGTCAAGCGCCCGGATCAGCGGCGCCGTATCCCAGGACGATATTCCCCACGACGCGCACAGACCCATGGCTACCGCTTCATACAGCGCCGCGCACGCCGCATCCAAGCGCTCACGGGCTTGTACGGGGCTCACTCCCACAAGGGACTTCTCAGGATTATGCAGAAAGACGACGTCCGGGATGCGTCCAAGGTCGCACGCTGATTCCTCCACCGCACGGCGAAGCCGGCCGGGAGCGAGGGTGTGAACTACCCGTCCGGACTCTCGGAAGAAGCCGACTTTCGTCGAGATGGAGAACATGGAAAGTAAATCGCCCACGACGCTTGAGAGAAGGCGATGCGAGTCGAACCCATGATAGTTGTAGCTTGTGTCTAGGCATTGAATGCCAACGGCAAGGGCATCCTCTAAAGCTTGCCGTCTGTGGTCAGACCGGTATAGCCCGAGAATAATTCCGGAGTCAGTTCCGCGCATATGCCCTCC
>NZ_JPGU01000053.1:0-1217 GCF_000732115.1 Frankia sp. CeD | reverse complement strand
CCGCCGTCGCGACCGCCACTGTATCGCCCTGGGTCTCTATCTGAGGTGGAAAATCAGTAACGCACACGACCGCGGATGGCGGACCAAAAATGCCGGCTGTGGAGACATACCGGCCTGCGGAGGTGGCATGCGCCACGGATTCCAAGTAATGGGCCGGCGGATGTGACGTAAGAAGACGCGATGCGGCAACAATAATTTTCTCGCCGTCGTTTTGATGTTCTTTCGGGTCTTCTCCCCGCTGATTCAGATCCTCCCGAAACACCTCTTCGCGGCGCGACTGGTCCGCAAGCCAAGCCAACCAATCGACGCCCGTTCGTCTCGTGAACCCAAAGGTAGCATGAAGGCTAAACCCGTCACCTCTGCTGGTGCGGCTCGCCCGATGCCAGTGGCCCCGGGGAATATACAACACGTCACCGGTATTCACGGTACCAGACCACACGATGTCTTTGGGAGGCTCAGTATTGGGTGCGGCGTCGCGGTACATGGGAGCACGGCGAGACGGACCCCGGACCTCCCACTCTTTGTCGCCAGCTAACTGTAGGACGATGACGTCGTGATCATCCCAGTGTAGGGAGAAACCCGCCGCGTCGCCCGTTGTGAGGTACACGTTCGCCTGCACAGGCGCGCGCAACCACCATTGAAACGCTCGGCACGCAACCTCTAGCGTCGGATCAAAGTGGTTGACCGCGTCCAACACCAGGGTGCAGCCTGATTGCAAAAGTCCGGCCAGCCGGCGCATATCGACCATCGGAGTGACCTGCCCTCGCCTCGTCGTGTTCATCTGAAGCAAGGAGTTTGGATGCAGCTCTGATTCGTTTTGAAAGCACCGCATGTGTCCATTCACGGGTGACGGCTTGAGCAGCCCCGTGTTGATGTTGGTTTAGGTGGCGAGAGCGTGTGTGGGGCTGGCCGCGCGCCTGGCTGGCATCCAGGGCGTACCGGCGAGGGCGAGGCGGATGGCGTCGACGGCGGTCAGGCCGTGGTCGCGGGCGGAGACGAGGTAGGAGCGCACGCGGAGGTAGGCGGCCAGGGTGGTGGGGGTGTGCCAGTAGCCCGAGACGGCCTGGTGGCGTTTCGGGAGGCGTATGGCCTGCTCGCTGGGGTTGTTCGTCCATGGGATCTTGAAGTCGGTGGTGAAGAGCCAGACCTGGTCTGCCTTCGCGGCGAGCCGGCGGGCCAGGACCAGGCCGGGATGGTTCTTCTCGTCGGCCCAGGGG
>NZ_JPGU01000052.1:5276-20546 GCF_000732115.1 Frankia sp. CeD | reverse complement strand
ACACGGGCCTCGGCTTTCTCCGCACACTCCTCGGCCCGCTCGGCACGCCCACGCCAGTACGCCACCTCGGTGACATCATCGGTGACAGACAGAACAGACACACCACCCAGGACACATCACCAGCGTCCTCGGTATCAGGAACTACACCCGACGTATCACGAAGAGCCCACAACCCCCCACCAGCATCCCGCGGACACTCCGCCCGACTCCCGCCACAGCCACGACACCGCCACACGGCGGAACCAGCCCCTCCACGCCATCGCCGAATACTTACCGTGATTGCGTGGACGGCTTCGGTGGTGGCTGGCTTGCAGCGGCGGCTCGGTGGCGGGTGATCTGAATGGCCTGGGTGGCGTGCGGAAAGTCGATACCGGCACGTAGCTTAGTGGCTTTCGCGTTCCAGGTCTCGACAAGGCGGTGGGGGGACCTTCGTCCAGGGCAAGGCAGAGAGTCCGGGCGTGAAGTCGGCTGGAGCGCGATTCCGGCTTGAGTGCCGGTTCGGTTCTCCGGGGCGCTTCCGGAACTCGCGGGGCATCTATCTACGCATGTGGCTCTCCGGCGGTGCTATTACGTGGTCGGAAGTGGGGTCGGCGTGGGCGGACGCNGGNGGTGTNCCCCGGTCGGGGCGGCAACGGCCGGGTGAGTTTGGTCGGGATGGTCTGCTNCCGGCCGGGCTGGCGACCACCGCCGTTCTACCGGGCCCGGGCTTAGCGCGGTGGTGGCGGGCGGAAGGCATCGGCTGGGCCGCTGCCCGGGNCTTGCTGGCCGCCCCGCACGCGCAGCTTCCCGAGAGGGCCAGTTGGTGCTGGTCTGGGATCAGGTGAACATTTACCGGCAGGCGAAGATAACCACGCTCCTGCGGTAGCACGCTGGCTGGGTGAGCATGGTGCTGCTGCGGGCCTACACCCCTAAGCTGAACCCGGCCGAGGGAGCGTGGTCCCAGCTCAAGCGCACCGCCGTGGTGAACCTGACCGCCGCCCGCACCCTCGACGAGGTCTGCTAGGCGGCCACTCACGGGTTGAAACGGCTGCAGTACCAGCCCGCGCTGCTGTTGGGCTTCCTCACCGAAACCGGCCTGGCCTGGCCTGGCCTTGGAGGAACTATGGTCGACATGCCTCCACACATCAACACTCATTAGTACTAGAGATTCGAGTGAGATTTCCTGCTTTTCTCGGCGGGCTTGGGGGGAATTGGCTCTGCCGCGACCTTAGATTCTGGCGCCCTGCCGGGGATCAGGATGAGCGCCACGAGCACCGAGAGCAGCGGAAGTGCCAGCCCGGCGAGGTAGCCGATACGGAAACTGTGAATGAGTGCGACGTTGTCGGCCGTCGCTGGATCGGGGAGCGTTGCCGCCGCGACGGTCGCCAGGACCGCGAAGCCCACAGCACCACCGAGTTGCTGGGATGTGGTTACCAGGCCGGACGCGAGGCCCTGCTCATCGTCGGGCACGCCGCGCGTAGCCGCTATTGTGGCCGGCGCGAAGGCCAACCCCTGGCCAGTTCCGAGAAGCATCAGCCCAGGCAGCACGGTGCTCCAGTAGTTGCCGTCGATTCGCATCATCAAGAGCCCAAGCANCCCCGCCACGTTGAACAGGGCGCCGGCGACGAGCAGGGTGCGAACGCCATAGGCGGCGACGAGGCGTTCGGTCTGGCTTGAGATGAGCAGGATCACGACCGTGACCGGGGCGAAGGCCAACCCGGCCTCAACGGGCGAGTAGCCAAGAACATGCTGCATGTAGATGGTCGAGAAGAAGATGGCAGTCATCACCACCACGCCATTTACGATGGAAAGCAGGTTACCGCCAACCAGGCTCGGGTTGCGGAAGACCCCGAACCGAATCAGCGGATCACCGTGCCGGCGCTCCTGTGCCGCGAAGGCGGCTAGCGAGACCAGCGCTGCGGCGAATGCGCCCGAGGTCGTCGCGTCGGCGCCGTGATCCGCCATATGGCTGATCCCTAGGACTGCGAGCACCGAGCCGATCGTCAGCGTCAACGCTCCGACGATGTCGAGGCTCGCTTCTCGCTGCCCCGTCTCTCTGGTAAGTAGAAGGTACGCGGCGACACAGGCACAGATCCCGACGGGAAGATTGATCAAGAAGACCCACCTCCAGCCCAGAAAATCAGTGATGACGCCGCCTGCCACCTGGCCGACTACCGCACCGCCGGATGCGACCGCGCCCCATAACCCGAGAACTCTGTCACGCTTCTGGCCCTCGGCGAAACTCGTCGTCAGCAGGGACAGAGCCACTGGGGAGACGATAGCCGCCCCGACTCCCTGAACCCCTCTGGCGATGAAGAGTTGCCACGCCTGCCAGGTCAAACCACAGGCCAGTGAACTAATGGTGAACAATGCCGTNCCNAATATNAACANCCGCCGGCGCTCNAACATGNCGCCNAATCTTCCCGCCGCTACGAGAAGACCTCCGAAGGCGAGCGTGTAGGAGGTGGCGACCCACTGAAGGTCGCCAGCGCCGATCCGCAGGCCGCGCTGGATGTCCGGCATCGCCACACTGACTACCGACACGTCCAAGATCAGCATAAACTGCACGGCAAGAAGAACCGTGAGTACCAGTCGCTCACGGATGAGCAGATTCGACCCAGCTTCCGGCATCAGCNCCTCCNCCCGTAGGGCCATCGAGATCAACCCGCCCCGACCTTATGGAAGATCTGCCGGAGCAGATTCAGGCCCGCGCGTAGGGGCGACGCCGCGGCCAGAGCCGATTCGGTGCGATCGATCTCGCTACTGTGAACTGGAATCTCTCTGGATCCGTCTCGTCGTACTGATCGCCTCCGGCATCCGCGGGTGGTCGACTCGGTGTTCGCGCCTACGTCCGATGGCCAACCGACCTGCGCGGCCCGTCTCCTCGACAGCCTGCATGTCGGGATGATCGTGCTCGCTGACCGCAACTTCGGCGGCCAGCCGCTGTTGGAGAAGATCGCCGCGACCGAGACGGACGTACTGGTCCGGGGCACCAACAACCGGCTCCTCCCAGCCGGGGAGGTCTACCGGGACGGCTCTTGGCGCTCTCGGGCCGGCCAACTCGACGTTCAGGTGATCCGCTGCGAGATCACGACCGCCACCGATGCTGGTAGGAGGACTGGCTACTACCAGCTGGTCTCCACCGTGCTCGACCCGGCGATCCCCGCCGCCGACCTGATCCGACTCCATCACGACCGGCGGCTGATCGAGACCGCGTTCCTCGAGGTGAAGTCCACGATCCTCGACGGCCGGTCCTGCGGGCGCGTACCCAGAACGGTGTCACGTAGGAGATCTACGGCCCGGAGTAGACCCCAACCGTGGCATCTTCAGTATCGCGCTGCGCACCGCGCGGACCCAGGTCAGCCAGGCGGCCAACATCATCGATGATCTCGACAACCTGGTCNCCCAACGAGCGATTTCTCCCTAGGGAGCCAGCACCGCCAAGGGACGGACCCGTGGCCGCAGCAGCAACATCATTCCAGCCTAGCTCACGTCGAGGTCGGCCTGCCGGACAGCCTGGATGTCGAGTTCGATCCGTACCTTGTCGCTGAGCATGACGCCGCCGTCGCTCAGTGGCATGTTGAACGCCATACCGAACTCGCTGCGCAGGAGCTCTCCGTGGGCGACGAATCCAACACGGGTGAGACCCATCGGGTCCGTCAGTATGCCGACGGCCTCGACCTCCAGCTCCAGCGGGCGGGTCACCCCGCGGATCGTCAGATCGCCGACCAGGCACGCTCGCTCGGCATTGATCCGAAGGGCCGTGGAGCGGAAGGTCATCTTAGGGTACTGCGCCGCGTCGAAGAACTCCGGCGAGCGCAGGTGGTTGTCACGATTGGGGTCGCGCGTATCGACCGAACTCATATCGACCTCGACCTCGACGACCGACTCCGTGACCTCCGAGGCCACGGTGAGCATTCCCTCGAATGCCGCGAACGAGCCGCGGACCTTGAACAGGCCCAGGTGCCTGACGACGAAGGACACCTCGGAATGGGCGGTGTCAATGTTCCAGATGCCCGCAGTCAGCCCCGCGGGGGCAAGGGAGGCGGTCGTCATCCCATTTCTCCTTCATCAGTTGTCGATGCACGGGATTGCCGGCGCGGGTTCGCCCCGCATGGCGACGTCCGCGAGCGCTCTCCAGGATCGGCCTGGGCGCTGGGTGGGCGCTCCGCCGTCCAGGGCGTCGCGTCTCGGCTGTTGTCACAGAGTCACCGGCACAAGCCAGTCGCGAGCGCAAGTACGCCCCATCGGCGAGCCTCCGTTGCAATTGACTAACGTTGCGCCCAGGTCTGTGACAGGAAAATTACAACAGATGCGGCCACGAGCGCAAGCGCCTCGGCGACATCGCTGCTGATGTGCGTGTTACGGGGACTCGACGCCGTCCGACGGCACCCCATCAACAGCATGACAGGATGCTGTCATGCCGGGCGGCTGCCCTCAGCGGCTGGCGTTCAGCGCCCGGCTGTACGCGCGCAGGGCCTCGTCAGCGGCACCGATCTGCTGGAACAGGCGGCCCAGCTCGCTCCAGACCGCCGCGGTCCTGCGTGAGTCGTCGAACTTGTCCAGGTCTTGCGCGGCATGGGCGTACGACTTCAGGGCTTCCGCTAGCGCTCCCGCGGAGAAGTGGCTCTCACCGAGGGCGATTCTGGCATGGATTAGCTCTAGGTCACCGACCTCAGGCCCGGCCCGCCCGAGCGCAAGCTGGGCCCACCGCGCCGCCTCGTCTGGGTCGTTCTCGGCGAGGGCAACCTGGGACAGCTGCGTCTCGCAGCAGACCAGCGTGTTCAGGTCGCCGATGCTCTCGAGCTCGTGGCGCGCGTCCGAGAGCAGCGCCCGCGAGGCCACCGGATCCGGCGCCTCCTGCCGCAGCAGCAGCCAGGCAAGGGACATCCGGATGGCCGCCGGAGCGTTCATGCCGCTGCCCTCGCGCCCGAGGTGTGCTGCACGCTCGGCGAGGTACAGCGCCTCCAGCGTGCAGCCCTCCGCCGCAGCCAGGTCACTAGCCCGTGCATAGGCCGCCGACTGCACCGTCCGTGACTGTACCGGCCCGACAGCGTCAAGCACGGCTTGGGCATACGCCGCGGCGTTCGCGAGATCGCCGCTGTCCGCGGCCGCGCCGACGGCGACGATACCCAGCTCGACGTGTTCCCGCAGACCAGTCAGGCCCAGGTGGTCGACGTGGGCGAGTGCGGTGTGCACGGTCCTGCAGCAGTCATCCACCCGGCCCCGGGCCCGTTGCACTCTGGCGGTGGTGATCTGGACGACCAGCGGCACCGCGATCCGCTGCGTCTCGAACTCCTCGTTCAACCGAGCCAGCGCCTCGGCCGCGTCGTCACCCCGACCCGCGGACACCCCCGCCTCGGCCAGCCCTAGCCGGGCCCGCATCATGCGCATCGGGTCAGTGACGCCGAAGGCCAGCACCTGCTCGAAGCGCCGCGTCGCCGACTCCGGGTCGAACTCCTGGAGCGCCACCTCACCCAAGGCGACCAGGCGTGATTCGTCGTCGACACCAAGCAGGTCGACCCCGTCGGCCAGGAACTCCGGTTGGCAGCCCAGCCTCGCGGCCAGCGCCTCAATGGTGGACCATGACGGCTCGCGGCGCCCAGCTTCCAGCAGCGACACGGCGCTGGCCGACAGGGCGCTGCCGGCCAGGTCCGTCTGGGACAGCCCACGTCGTAGACGCAGTGCCTTCAGGCGATGCCCGAGGGCAGGTTGCCTCCCCATCGCTTGCTGCCTCTCCGTCATCGCGCACACGGCGCCCGGAACCCGGCCCAGCGGCCGCTCTCATTGAGAGTAGGACCGCCGGCACAACTCGCGGGACGCGGCCTGCGCTTCGTGCGCGACGTCCAGGTCGTCCAGCCGACCGGTGATCTCGAAGCGGCGCCGCAGGCATTGGCAGAACAGATCGAGAATCCGGGCCAGAGACTCCGTCGACCGTTCGCAGCGCGCGGCGGCTAATCCTGCTCTGGCCTGCTGCAGGACGGAGATCGCCATGTTCAGGTCTGCGAGGTCACCGTGACGATCGAACCTGGTCCGCAGCGCACGACCAAGTTGATGCGAGTTAGCCGCGTAGTCCTCACCCGTCTCCGGACCGACAGCGCCAGCGACGCGTAGCAGTGCGATGGCCTGATCCAGCCGGATGCTATCTGCGGTGCGGGTCGCGTACTCAAGTAGTACTGTACCAAGTTCGTAGGCGGGTAGCCACACTCCGGCGCGGGCCTCGCAGGCGGTCACATCAGGTACGACGACCGGCGGAGAATGAACCAGGACATCATAGCAGTTGGATAGCCATGGGAGAGCGGGTGGACGGTCCTGCGGCATCGGTATCGCTTCAGTCAATGGCGTGTTGGAACAGTTTCTGAATCGGAGTGGTCGCACGTTTCCCCCAGTCGTTGGACCCCTGCTCCGCTCACAGAAAGTCACCGCGCCAGAAGCGCGGCGATAGCCGCGGTGTCATCGTCATCAATGGATCCTGCGAGCGCTGCTGACCTGGCCAGCTCACCGGCGGGAGGCTGCAGGTTTGGGTTGGAAACTAGATCCCCTAGCGGGCGGCTGATCGACCAGAAGCAATCGGTCCACCTGAAGATCCTCATCCTCCCGTTCGAGCGCACGAATCTCGTCAGGCCGGCCCGCGGATACCGACAGTAGCGCCGACACAAAGATCTACTTCCCTGGTGTCTGTGTGCCGTACGCTGCGTTCCGGTGGCATTGTGACACAGTACTCTCAGCCCGCCGACCTGGCAGCAATATTGTTCCAGGGCGGGGCGAAGAGCAGTCCGTTGGGCCGCCTGGCCGCGCGCGGCCAGGATTCTGATCTTCATCGGTCTGACGCGTGATCGGAGAAGGCTGATTGGTAACGGTCGTCACATGGCTGGTGACCGCGTCACCCAGCGCTCGCACACTCGGAAATGGGATGGTGGAGTACCGTCGCGAATTGATCAACGCGCACAGCGCGCCTCGCCAGCAGTCGCGAACACGACAGGGCCGGTACCCCGGTACCCCGCGACCTGTAACGACAGGTCCATTCGGGTGCAGCTTGAGTAGGCCCCGTGTTGCCACTGATTTATCGCTCTTCGTGTCTCGGGGTACGGGTTGTACGCTGAGCGGCTTGCTGGGGCTCCCGGCTGGCCTCTTCAGGTCGAGCTCGCCGAGCGGGAAGTGGACGGGCCGCTGACGGTGCACATGACGGCGGCGGTCGGGGACGGTGGTCTGCTGTCTGGGCTGCGGCGAGGTGCCGGGGCAGGTGCGGGAGACGGCCGGGCACGCGGTGCGCCACCTGGTGGCTGCGGCGGCGCAGGTGCCTGGCATAAGAGGCGGCAGGGGTGTGAGAACGCGGGGCGTTCCCGGGTCGGCTTCGTCGAGAACACGCCGCTGGCGGTGTGGGGCGGGCGGCTGTTGATCGCGGCGCTGGTCACGGCGGGCCAGCTGGTCGGNGACTGGNATGTGCCGGTCAGCCGGGNCGCGGACGCTGGGTGGCGGGCTGGCACACTGGGCCTCGTCAAGATCTCTGTGCGCCACATTGACCGGGAACTCGTACACCCGCTCGGCNGGCGTGTCATGGCATGGCGACAGTGCGAGCCGGAGGTGAGTCAAGGTCGATCTACCCGTTATTAGGTAGGTCAGATATAGACCCCAAATAGGTGCAAACACGTCAGTTCAGGTAGCTGTTCAGCTCGGGTGGTAGGCGGTGCGCTTGGCGCTTATCGGCAGGGCAGGCGGAGTGCCCCGTGCGCGATGCGCACGGGGNTCGTTTGGCGGTATGGCAGGCTGGCCGCGTTAGCCGGGTTCAGCGGCGGGCGGTAGCCAGGGGCCGGTCGTGAAGAGTCGTTCGAGAACGTCGAGGGNGTCGAGGCCCCACTTGGTCGCGGTCGACAGGTAGGACTGCACGACCGCGAAGTCGACGAGGCCGGCCAGGGTCCGCCAGCAACCACCGGAGGTGCGTTGCTGGACCTTGACCGGCCTGACGTCCCTTTCTGCTTGGTTGTTCGAGAAGGGCACGGTCAGATCGACGACGAAGCGGAGGATCATGTCCTCCTCGCGNCGCATCCGGCGGATCAGTGTGTGGGCGTCGTGGGCGAGTGAGGAGCGGTCGCCGTGGTTGTCGGTCTCGCCGCGGGCGAGCGCGCCGCGGTAGTGGTTGCGGATGAGGACGACGGCCTCGGGCGCGAGCGCGTTCGCCCCGGCGTCGCGGGCGGCGCACGCGGCGTGGTGGGCGTCGAGCAGGGTGGACGCCATCGCGTCGGCCCAGACCTGCCCGGCCGGATCCCCGTCGTGGATGGACCGCAGGTCACGCAGGGTGTGCGCGTTATGCTGACGTCAGCATAACGCCCATTATCCAGACGTCGCGGTTATGCGGACGTCAGTGGACGTCGCATGGTCTCTGTGTGGTCTCCGTGGGTGAAGTCGACATATAAATTCACCAGCAACTGACGATCTTCTTGCCGGTCGGTGAGGAGGTCGGGTCATGCAGAACCTGCTGGGTGTCCGGGTCGTGGGCCCGTTGGAGTCTTATGCGGCCGGGTTCGTCGAGGAGTTGCGGCGGCTCGGCTTCACGCCGTTCGCGACGCGTGACCAGCTGCGGCTGGCCGCGCATCTGAGCCGCTGGATGGCGGACCGTGGTACGGAGGTCACCGGGCTGTCGTCGACCGTGACGGAGGAGTTTCTCCAGGTCCGGCGGGCCGCGGGCTATGCGCAGTGGCTCACGCCGAAGGCCCTCGAACCGTTGCTCGGCTACCTACGTTCTCTGGGCGCCGCGCCCCCGCCGCGGGCGGCGACGGCCGGCTCCGCGGTGGACAGCCTGCTCGCGCGCTTTCGTGACTACCTGCTCGGCGAGCGAGGGTTGGGGGCGGAGAGCGCCGAGGACTACGTCGCTCTCGTGCGGCCGTTCGTGGCCGTCCGCGCCGGCCCAGACGGTGCCCTGAATTTGGCTGGTCTGACCCGCGGCGACGTCGCCGGGTTCGTGCTCGACACCGCGCGGGTCCGGCCGGCGAAGTCGGTCCAGCGTGCCGCGAGCGCGCTGCGCGGCCTGCTGCGGTTCCTGCACTACGACGGCCTGGTGCCCGACCTGCTCGTCGATGCGGTGCCGAAGGTCGCCGACCGGCGGGAANAGTTGCCGCGGNTCCTCGAGCCGGACGAGGCGGCACGGCTGCTCGCGTCCTGCGACCAGGCCACGACAGCCGGGCGCCGGGACCTGGCGATGATGACGTTGATGACCCGGCTCGGGCTGCGCGCCGGCGAGGTCGCCACGCTGAGCCTGGGCGATCTCGACTGGCGTCGGGGCGAGGTCATCGTGCGCGGCAAGGGCGGCCGGGTCGACCGGCTGCCGCTGCCGGTCGATGTCGGGGAGGCGGTCGCCGGCTACCTGCGCGACGGCCGTCCCACGACGGCGCTCGACCGGCGGGNGTTNATCCGGGNGAAGGCACCGCACCGGGGCCTGACGAGCACCGGGGNGACCCAGGCGGTCATCGCCGCTGGGCGGCGGGCCGGTCTTGGGCCGGTGACCGCCCACCGGCTGCGGCACACCGCGGCGACCGGGATGCTGCGCGCCGGATCACCGCTGGCGGAGGTCGGCCAGGTGCTGAGACACCGGCGACCTGGGACTACGGCGATCTACGCGAAGGTCGACCGTGAGGCGCTGCGGGCGCTGGCCCGGCCCTGGCCGGGGAGCCTGTCGTGACCGGGCTGCGTGCCGCACTGGGCGACTACCTGACGCTGCGCCGGGCCTTCGGGTTCGGGCTCGCCCGGGAGGAGAAGCTGCTCGCTCAGTTCCTCGACTTCCTCGAGCAGCGCGGCACCGGGGCTTTCACCATCGACGACGTGCTCGACTGGGTCACGGCCCCGGCGAAGGCGGGCCCGAGCTGGCTGCGGATGCGGATGGGGGCCGTGCGGGGGTTCGCCGGCTACCTGCACACCCTCGACCCGGCGGTGCCGGTCCCGCCACCTGGCCTGTTCGCCAAGGGCTCCAGCCGCGCGGTGCCCTACCTCTACTCCGATGCCGACATCGCCGCGCTGATGGCCGCCGCGGACACGTTGCGTTACTCGATGACGGCGGCGACCTACCGGACCCTCATCGGCCTTCTCACGGTCNCCGGCATCCGCATCGGCGNGGCCGCCCGCCTCGACGACAGTGACTTCGACCCGGATGCCGGGCTGCTGACCGTGCGCGCCAGCAAGAACGGACGCTCCCGCCAGCTCCCACTGCACCCGACCACGGTCGCGGCGCTGCGGGCCTACCAGCACACCCGTGACGCGATCCACCCCCAGCCCATCAGCCCCGCGCTGTTGGTCTCCAACCCGGGCAGCCGGCTGCTCACGGTGAGCATCGACTTCCAGTTCCGCCTGCTGGCTGCCCGTGTGGGGCTGACCGCCCGCCCGGGTGGGGCCCGACCCCGGCCGCACGACACGAGGCACAGTTTTGCGGTCGCGACCCTGCTCGGCTGGTATCGCGACGGCGGCGACGTCGCTGCCCGGTTGCCGCTGCTGTCGGCCTACCTCGGACACGCCGATCCGAAAAACACCTACTGGTATCTGGACGCAGCGCCGGAGTTGCTCGCGGAGGCCGCGCGCCGGCTCGAGACCCGTCCGCCAGGCGGAAGCCCGCCCTCGGACAGAGGAGGCGCGGGATGACGCCGATCGCCGGCACGATGCAGGCATTCTTCACCGACCGGCTCGTCCGCCAGCTCAAGGCCAGCGAGCACACGATCGCCGCCTACCGCGACACCCTACGGATGCTGCTGGTCTTCGCGACTGCCCGCACCGGCAAATCCGCGAGCCGCCTCGACTTCGCCGACCTGGACGCGCCGCTGGTCGCGGCATTCCTCGACCACCTCGAGACCGACCGGCGCAACAGCGCCCGGACTCGCAACGCGAGGCTCGCCGCGATCCACTCCCTGTTTGCCTTCGCGGCCCTGCGCCACCCCGAACACGCGGCCGGCATCACCCGGGTACTGGCGATTCCAGCCAAACGCTCCGAGAAGACGATCGTCACCTACCTCACCGACGCCGAGCTCGACGCGCTGCTCGCCAGCCCGGACCAAACCACCTGGACAGGCCGGCGCGACCACTCCCTGATCGTCACGATGGCGCAGACGGGTCTACGCGCGTCCGAGGCCACCGGTCTGACCCTCGCGGACCTGAACCTGGGCACCGCAGCGCACCTGCGGTGCCACGGCAAAGGACGCAAGGACCGGGTCACCCCGCTGACCAGCCACACAATCACCGTCCTGCACGCTTGGACCCGTGAGCGCGGCGGCGCCCCGGCCGACGTCCTGTTCCCGAACCGCACCGGGCANCAGCTCAGCCGCGATGCCCTCGCCCGCCGCATCGCCCACCACGCCGCCGCGGACTGCCCCTCGCTGGCCGGCAAGATCGTGACCCCTCACGTGCTGCGTCACACCGCTGCGATGCGCCTGCTGCACGCCGGCGTCGATGTCACCGTCATCGCGCTGTGGCTGGGACCATGAGAGCGTGACCACGACACGTATTTACCTGGAAGCCGACCTCGAACTCAAACAGCGGGCAGTGGACAGGACCACGCCGCCGTCGACCAACCCCGGCCGCTACCAGCCCCCCGACCAGCTCCTCGCTTTCCTCGAAAGCCTCTAAATATCCCAACCCGGCACCAGGTCGCACGCCCGGCAACCAGCGTCAACCGTCCTAAGGTCCGCATAACCGCGACGTCCGGATAATGCGCGCCGCACCAAGCGTGCAGCGCCCGGGTGAGGTGGGTGTAGCCGTTGTAGCCGTCCCGCATCAGCACGCCGGTGAACGCCGGCCAGATCCCGCCGGCGTCGATCGCCTCGGCGGTCCGGTCACCGGTGTGCATCGCGGTCAGGTAGTCGGTAGCGGCGACGTGGACGTAGCGCAGCGCACCGTCGGCGCGGGCGGTCGTCTCGTCGGCGTGCGCGACCGGCGCGGCGGCGATCAACGTCCGCACGTGCGGGAGGAAGGTGTTCTCCAACAGCCGCGCGGCGCGGGCGCGCACGCCGCCGGCCCAGCCGGCGGAGACCGTCGCGCCGACCATCACCGTCAGGACCGCCGCGGCGCGGCGGATCGGGAGGCGGCGCGCGCACACGAGCCACACCGCTCGCGCGAGCATCCGCGGGCCCCAGACAAGCCGGCCCGCCAGCGGGACGGGTGTCAGCCCCTCGGCCGTCGCCGCGCAGCACGGGCAGACCCGCGTCACGATCCGGTACTCGATGACATACGGGCGTGGCGGGGGCGGCGGGNCGAAGATCTNGTGGCGCCGCGNCGTGAGCCTCNGCGCTCCNGCCAGTGGGAACCCGCAGTCCGCGCATAACGACGGGTCGATCGTGTGGGTCTCGTCCGGGTCGTCGACCATCTGACGGGTCGCGCCCGCCGCGCCGGGCCACCCCCCTCGGCCGGCCCGTCGACGTCCGCGACGACCGGGGCTTGGCCTTCTTCTTCGTATACGGGCTGTCCGACGACGACGGCCACGACGAGTTCGTACTGTCCCTGCCGAGTTGGCGGTCCAGTTCGCGGACCCTGTCGGTGAACTGCTCCACCTGCCCGACCAGCCGCTCGACCGGCCGCGCCTGCTCCGCGATCGTGGCCGCCTGGGCGGCGATGGTGGCGTCCCGGTCCGCAAGCAGACGCACGAGTTCCTCGTACGTCGGACGGCCGCCTGACTCCACGTCCCGGACGCTATCCGATCATCACCCACCGGCCCGCGAACGCCACACGATCACCGAACAAGATCTACAAGGCCGCAACCCAACCGACGTGAACAGCTACTGATCTTTAATCGGTGAAGTTACCGGTGATCAGTGATGGTCGCTGGCGGGCCGGGTAGCTCTCCGGTATGAGGTACGCGACGGGTGGCGGGTTGACGCCCGCCGAGCAGGTGAGACGTGAGCNGGTGCGGATGGCTGCGGCTGACCGGTTCGCCCAGGGGGCGAGCCGGGTGGAGGTGGCGCGGGAGTTGCGGGTGACCCGGAAGACCGCGAGCTGCTGGTACCGGGCTTGGGAGGCCGGGGGTGCGGCGGCGTTGCGGTCGGCCGGGCCGTTGTCGCGGTGCCGGTTGGATGATCGGGATCTGGCCCGGCTGGAGGCGATCCTGCGCCGCGGGCCGGGGCGCTACGGCTGGGACGACCAGCGGTGGACCCTGGCCCGGGTCCGGGAGGTGATCGAGAAGGAGTTCGGGGTGGGCTACACCCTGGCCGGGGTGTGGATGTTGCTGGATCGGCGGGGNTGGTCGTGTCAGCTGCCCGCCCTGCGGGCGGTCGAGCGCGATGAGGTGGCGGTGCAGGAGTGGAAGGACCGGGAGTGGCCGGCGGTAAAACCACGGCGGCGGCCCGGGACGCCTGGATCTGTTTCCTCGACGAGACAGGGCAGGGCCTGAGGCCGCCACGGGCGAGGACGTGGGGGCGGCGTGGGGTCACACCGGTGGTGCGGGTGCTCGGCCGGGGCGGGAACGGCCGGGNGAGTGTGGTCGGGATGGTCTGCTACCGGCCGGGGTGGCGTCCGCGGCTGGTCTACCGGGCCCGGGTGTGGCACGGCCGCTCGGGTGAGCGCAAGGGGATCGGCTGGGAGGACTGCCGGGACCTGGTGGCCGCCGCGCATGCGCAGCTGCCCGGAGGGCGGCTGGTACTGGTCTGGGACCGGGTGAACGTGCACCGGCAGGCGGAGATGGTCGCCTTCCTGGAGGCGCATGCGGGCTGGGTGAGTGCGGTGCTGCTGCCGGCGTATGCACCTGAGATCAATCCGGTGGAGGGGGTGTGGGCCTGGTTGAAAGGCACCACCCTGGCGAACCTGGCTGTGCGCACCGTCGACGAGGTGTACCAGAGGGTCAGGCACGGGCTGAAACAGATGCAGTACCGGCCCGGTCTGCTCGTCGGGTTCCTCGCCGAAACCGGCCTGGCATGGGAAGGGTCGTGATCGATGTAACCTCGCGCATTAAAAGTCAGTACCAGTTCAGGCAGATGACATGAGGGCGGCGCACCGGCTCTCCGAGGCTTTCTCTCCGGACCTGATTGACGCGTTGTTGAAGGACGTGAAGAAGATCGGTACGCCAATCGACGGGGTCGATGGCCTGCTGAAGAAGATGACGAAGGCCGTCTTCGATCGGGTCCTGCTGGCAGAGATGGGACCATCTTGGCTACGAGGCTGGGGACCCGGCACATGGCAGGCACGGGGAACTCCCGGAACGGGTAGTCGACGAAGGCGGCCGGAGGCCGCTCTCAGGCACTCGTGACTGTTGCTGCGAGCACGTGACTCAGCTTCTTGTTGGCCTGGCGGGTCGTCCCGGACGTCCCGCCTGATGCATCGTGGGAGATGTCCAGTGGGGACGTTCGCCGAGCGGTGAGCCGGTCTCGATATTGGCAAGGCCGATGTGAACGCCTGTGTCCGGATCCCTGGCCTGGGGAAATGCCGCTGGCAGGAGGTTCACCCGTTCACCACGACCACTCCGACGTTGCTGGAAATACGGGACTGGCTGGCCGCGCACGAGGTGACCTTGGTAGGGATGGAAGCCGGTGTTCTACCTGCTCGGGGACGCCTTCGACTGCCAGCTCCTCAACGCCCGGCACTGCGCAACGTACCCGGCTGGACGACCGACTTCGCCAACTCCGCCCTGCTGATCGAACAGCCTGGTCCGCCCCAGCTTCGTCCCACCTCCACCCATCCAACGATGACGCGATCTGACCCGCTACCGCACCGTCGTCACCCAAGAACACATCCGCGAAGTCCAACGCCTGCACCGAGTGCTGGAGGACGCCGGGATCACGCCATCGGTGTTCGTCTCCGATATCCTCGGTGTCTCCAGCCGGGCGATGCTCGACGTGCTGATTGCCGGCGAACGCGACCCGCACGTGCTTGCGAGCTGGCCCGCAAGGGATGCGCGGCAAGATCGGCTCTGTGTGATGCGCTCAGTGGCCAGTTCGACCACCACCACGCCTCCCTCTGCACCACCATGCTAGTGCCGCATCCGGCAAGGTTCGCCATTGTGAGGACGCGTCGAGTCGCTTGCCTCGGCGGTCTGGGTGTCGGGTCGATGATCCGTGCTGTGGCGAACGGGTGCGGGTCCGGAAGATCGATCCGGATGGGGCAGAGGCTGTTGCGGATCGTGCGCCGCTCGAGCGGGCCGGTGGTGACGTGGCGGCGGGCGCAGATGATCCTGCTCTCCGCCCAAGGCATGCCCCCGGCGAAGATCGCCGAGGGCGCAGATCAACATCGCCGAGACCGGCGGCGACATGACCCGGTTCCCGACCGCCGGGCACGTGGCGTCGTGGGCGAGACTGTGTCCGGGGAACAACGAGCCGGCCGGCAAACACT
>NZ_JPGU01000052.1:0-5161 GCF_000732115.1 Frankia sp. CeD | reverse complement strand
CCCGCCGCAGCAGCAAACACGCTCTCGTCGCGGTCTCCCACGCCATGCTCATGATCGCCTGGCATCTGCTCCACGACCAGACCACCTACCGCGACCTCGGCCCCGACTACCACCAGCGCCGCCAGGACCCCGAACACCAGACCCGCAAGCTCGTCCACCAGGTCTCCCTGACAGCCTCACCCTGAGTCATTTTGACTCAGTACTAGCACGTCGCCCGGCGTGTCCTCGCCGCCCGGGAAGGTCATCGCTCGTGTTTCGCCCTGTTCATGACAGTCATATTGACTAACTTGTCATGCGACATTAAGGTCATGACAGCACGTTGGCAGGCGGTTGTCATGGCCCGGACGACGACAACCCGAGGACTGTGCAGGGCGTCGGCCGGCGACGCGTGCGGAGACGAGAGGGGCGCAATGCGCATCCCGGACGGCCTGACCGACCTACCAGAGACCCTCACCGACGTGCTGCGACGGCGGGCTGCTGCGCAGCCGGATCGGGAAGCGTTCACCTTCCTACCGGACGACCTCGGCAACGGCGCGCGCACACATGCCACCTACGGCATGCTGGACCGCCGTGCCCAGCAGATCGCCGCGGGACTCCGGGCGGCAGGCCTCGCCGTCGGGGACCGGGCGCTGCTGCTCTACCCGCCAGGGCCTGAGTACCTCGTCGCGTTTTTTGGCTGCCTATACGCGGGCGTTGTTGCCGTCCCCGTCTACCCGCCCGATCTCGAGCGGTGGGAGCGCGGCGTACAGCGGCTGCGCGCGGTCGCCGCCGACGCCGACTCGCGGTGCGTGCTTACCACGGCCGACCTCGCCGCCCTCGCCGGAGACCTCCTGGCCGAGCACGCGCCAGAGCTACGCCAGGTCGACTGGTTGGCGACGGACACCCTGCCTGACCGGATGCCTGACACCGAGCAGCCAGCAGCGCTCCGCGGAGCCAGCCTCGCCTTCCTGCAGTACACCTCCGGCTCCACAGGCGACCCCCGGGGCGTCCGGCTCACCCACGCGAACTTGCTGCACAATCTTGGGCTGATCAGCGACTACTTTGGACTCGACGCTCAGAGCCATGGCGTAATCTGGCTTCCGCCGTATCACGACATGGGACTGATCGGCGGGGTGCTCGGCCCGGTCTACGGCGGGTTCCCGGTCACCTTGATGACCCCGATGGCGTTCCTGAGCGACCCGATGCGCTGGCTCCGGGTGATCTCCGAGACTCGGGCCGCCGTCAGCGGTGGACCGAACTTCGCGTTCGAGCTGTGCGCACGGCGCGCGACCCCGGAGAACACCCGCGGCCTCGATCTCACCGACTGGCAGATTGCGTTTTGCGGCGCGGAGCCCGTGCGTTCCTCGACGCTCGACCGTTTCACCGATGTCTTTGCCCCATTCGGCTTCCGCCGACAGGCCTTCTACCCCTGCTACGGCCTTGCTGAGGCGACCTTGATCGCGACCGGTGGACGCCGAGCCGACCCGCCGACGGTACGAGAGTTCGCCGTCGACGAGCTCGCGGCTGGGCGGGGTGTGCCAGCGCCCGGCGGGCGGCCGCTCGTGGGCTGCGGGCGTACCGCTCCCGACCAGCGCCTGCTGGTGGTCGATCCGCAGACCCGGATGCCGCTCGCCGACGGAGTCGTCGGCGAGGTGTGGCTCAGTGGGCCGAGCGTGGCGAGCGGCTACTGGAACGCGCAGCCGCGAGATGCCGAGACATTCGCCGCCCGGCCGACGGACATGGACGGCGCGTGGCTGCGCACGGGCGACCTGGCCTTCGTCCTCGACGGCGAGCTGTTCGTCACGGGCCGCCAGAAGGATCTGATCATCGTCCGTGGCCGCAACTACTACCCGCAGGACATCGAGCTCACCGCGGAGAGCAGCCATCCGGCGCTCCGGCGCGGCGGCGTCGCGGTGTTCCCGGTCACCGTGGCCGGTACCGAGGCTGTCGTGGTTGTACAGGAGGTCGATCGGCGCCACGGGGGCGACGACTGGGCGGACATGGCCGCGGCGGTGCGCGCGGCGATCGGAGCGCACCACGACCTGGCGGCGCACGACGTCGTTCTCGTGCCAGCCGGGACCGTCCCCAAGACCTCCAGTGGCAAGGTCCAGCGGCGGGCCTGCCGCGCGGCGTACCTCGCCGGCGAGCTGCCCCGGCTGACGCCAGCCGAGCTGCCGGCCGACCGGGCGTCGGGAACCGAGAGCCCCTGGACTCCGGCGGCATGGGAAGCCCTCGATCCCGACGCGCGTGCGGACGCGCTCGAGCGGCGCCTCCAGGTGCTGGTCAGCGAGTACATCGGCGTGCCGCGCGGGCGGACGGCGCTCGACGCCCCGCTGCCGGCCCTCGGGTTCGACTCGCTCGGCGCGGTCGAGCTGGCCGAGCGGCTGAGCGCCGAGATCGGCATCGGCGTCCCGGTGTCAATGGTTCTCACGGGCTCCATCCAGAAGGTGGCGGCGCAGATCGTCGCGCGGTTGCGGGAGCGGCCGGCGCCGCTCGGGCTGGCCAGCACCGAACCGGTGGCCACCCCTCGGCCNGCGATGACTGAGGGCCAGCGGGCTCTGTGGTTCCTGCAGCAGCTGGAACCGGAGAGCACGGCGTATGTGATCTCCCGTGCTGTGCGCCTCACGGGAGATCTGGACGTCAGGGTCCTGCGCGACGCCTTCGTGACCCTGACGGCCCGGCATGACGCGCTGCGGACCTGCTTCCCGGCGGCGGAGGGAGAACCGGCGCCGCACGTTCCCCTCGCGGTGGAGCCCGACTTCACCAGCCGGGACGCCATCGGCTGGACCGAGGACAAGTTCGCGGCGGAACTCGCGCGAGCCGCGAGCGAGCCCTTCGACCTGGCGCGCGGACCGCTGCTGCGGATTCGCCTCCTGCGAACCGGCGCCGACACGCACCACCTAGTTCTTGCCGCGCACCACCTCGTGGTCGACCTGTGGTCACTGTCCATGCTGGTGAGCGAGCTACGTGTTTGTTACGAAGCCGGCCGGCACAGCAGGTCCGCCGAACTCGCTCCGGCGGCCGACTTCCAGGCCTACGCTCGGTGGCAGCAGTGTCAGACGGACAATCCACGTAGGGAGGAGGACTGGCGGTTCTGGAGNCGGCATTTNGCCGCTCCACTGCCGCTGCTATCCCTCCCNGCCCCCNCGGCCCCCGCGGCCGCCGGGCAGTCGCGATCCGCCGCTGGGTTCGCCTTGGACCCGGAACTCTCCGAGCGGGTGCGTCAGTTTGCATCCGACCGAGGTACGACTGTATTCACCGTGCTTTTGGCTGGCTATACGGCGCTGCTGCACCGCCTGACGGGGCAGGACGATGTAATTGTCGGCATTCCGGTGGCGATGCGCGACTGGCCGGGCTCGCCGGAGTTCGTGGGTTACGCGGTGAACACCTTGGCGATCCGCAGCGATCTGTCGGCCGGGCCGGACTTCGACGGGCTGGTCACGCAGACAGCCCGCGTCCTCGGCGCTGCCTTGGACCATCGAGAGCTGCCATTCCCGGTCATGGTCGAGCGGCTCCGTCCACACCGCAGCCTCGGCCGATCTCCTGTCTTCCAGACCATGTTCGTGCTGCAGAACCTCAGAGCCGCGCGAGACTCCTCACTGGGCGCCTTCGCGGTCGGCGCCGCAGGGGCCCACCTGGACCTCGGCGGACTCGAGGTCGTCCCGGCAGAACTGCCCGCGGCGGACAGCCAGTTCGACCTCAGTTTCGTCCTCGCCTCCACGGATGAGGCCCTCGTCGGCCGGATCGAGTTCGACCCCTCGCGTGTGGACGCGGGCGTGGCCGAGTCGCTGGGAGAGCGGTTCGCCGCGCTGCTGACCGACGCCGTCGAGCATCCCGCGGTGCCGGTGGCACGACTATCGAACCTCACGGCCGTGGAGCGGCGACGCACCCTCGACGAGTGGAATCGCACCGACCGCGACTTCCCTGCGGACACGTGCCTGCACGATCTGGTGTCGGCGCAGGCCGCCCGCACGCCGCGGGCCGCAGCGCTGCGGCACGGCGAGAACGTCGTGACGTACGCCGAGCTGCAGGAACGGGCCGACGGGATGGCCGCCCGGCTGCGTGGGCTCGGTGTGGGCGTCGGCGACCGGGTGGCGGTCTTCCTGAACCGGGGCGCCGAATTGGTGGCCGGCCTGCTCGCCGTGCTGCGCACCGGCGCCGCGTACGTGCCGCTGGACCCGCGCTATCCCAGCGCGCGTATCGCGATGATCCTCGCGGACGCGCAGGTGAGCGCGGTCCTTACGATGCGCGAACTGCGGGCGAGCCTGCCGCGGACCGACGCCGTCAAGCTGCTTGTCGACGCGGCCGGCGCGCCTCCCGCAGCCCAGCCTCCCGCCGGCCCGCGTCCGGGTGATGCCGCCTACATGTTGTTCACATCGGGTTCCACCGGGCGGCCGAAGGGCGTCGTCATCGCCCATCAGAGCGCGGTCAACCTGGTCCGGTGGGCGTTGGAGGAATTCCGCCGGGACGACCTGGCGGGGGTGCTGGCCACCACCTCGGTCTGCTTTGACCTGTCGGTCTTCGAGCTGTTCGTCCCGCTGGCCTGCGGCGGCACCGTCATCCTCGCCGAAAACGCGCTTGACCTGCCGGAGCTCCCCGCCCGAGAGGCCGTGACCCTGGTCAACACGGTCCCCTCGGCGATCGAGGAGCTGTTGAATTCTGACGGCCTGCCTCGCACGGTCCGCGTCGTCAACCTGGCCGGGGAGCCGCTCGGCTCCGCACTCGTCGACCGTGTGCTCACGGCCGGCGCTCCCGACCGGGTCGTCTACAACCTCTATGGCCCGTCGGAGACCACGACGTATTCCACTTTCGCCCGCCTGACGGCTGGTGTGGTTGTGTCGGTGGGCCGGCCGGTGGCGAATACGCGGGTGTTCGTGCTGGATGGGGGTTTGGCGCCAGTGCCGGTGGGGGTGTGTGGTGAATTGTTTATCGGTGGCGNGGGGGTGGCATGGGGGTATTGGGGTCGTGCGTCGTTGACGGCGGAGCGATTCCTGCCGGATGTGTTTGGTGGTGGGGGCCGGTTGTATCGGACGGGTGATGTGGTGCGGTGGCGTTCGGATGGGTGTTTGGAGTTCGTGGGCCGTATTGATCACCAGGTGAAGGTGCGGGGTTTTCGTATCGAGCTGGGTGAGGTGGAGTCGGTTGTGCGGGCGCACGCGGGGGTGCGTGCGGGGGTGGTGTC
>NZ_JPGU01000051.1:0-23719 GCF_000732115.1 Frankia sp. CeD | reverse complement strand
CCGGCCAGGATCTGTGACCACGCCTCCGACCAACCCGACCCCGTCCCATCCCCGACGCGGGCACGCTCACCCATCACCGGCCCCCGCACCGGCAGCCACCGAGGGAACCGGCAACGCCGCTAACCGGGCGAACCCGAACTCNCCCCGACCCNCCCCGGCCAGGAACAGCGCCCATTCGGCCCGGGCGAACAGCAACGCCGCCCCCGCCGGCACCCGGCCATGGCGCACCGCTATCCCCGGGGTGTCGAGCAGCCCGAGCGTCCCGACCGGCACCGCGGCCACCTCCACCGCCCCCAGGCCGGCCCGCGTCGTCCGCCACCAGGCCAGACGATCCCGCCCCCGCACCGGCACCTCACATTCCAACCGGGCAAAATGCTCGTCCTCCCACCGGCCCACGGCCAGAACCTCCCTCCGACGTGATCGCGACACGGTGGTCGCTGTCTTCATAGACGGGCAGTCCCCATTTGCCGATGACACAGGATCGCCAGGTCATAGGTTCTCCGGACAGTAGGAGTGATGAAAAGGCACCCCGAGGCCGGGAAACAGAGAACCGATTCCCTATCTCAACCAGCCCCGGAGGCCATGCGAAGAACCTAACGCCAACCGGCAATCGGAACGAGTCGCGTAACGCAGTAGTTCACCTGACACGCCACGTCCAACTACCACGCCCCGTGGTAGTTGGACGATCTACTGGACCTGCATGAAGTCGGCAAGCTCGCGTAGCTCCGAACTCAGCCTTCGCTTCCGGGAAAGCAGAACCGTACTCAGGACGTCCTTACCCTTGCGCTGGTGTCGCAGCCATTCCGGCGCGGTACGAAGCAGCAGCGTCAGCACACCGACCGCATCCCCGAAGTCACGAAGCGCTGCATGCGCAGCGGCCACATCGAGTAGATGACGGCTGTAGTTGTCCGACCGCCGCCGCTTCCCTGCGCCGTCGCGGACATCCTCCGCTATGCGCAGCACCCCACGCGGATCATCAGCGATGATCAGCGCCTCAGCCCGCTTCATCCGCACGACATTCGGATTGAACGTCGTGAAATACTGATGGTGCCGGCCAGTAATCCCCGACCCGGTGATCCTGGACGCGGCAACCTCGGCAAGCGACAAAAAGTCATCCGACGCATCGACTCGATTGTTCCGCACCGCCGCCGCCGAACCACGCAGCAACAACCANCCCCACGCCGACAGCTCCGCATCACTCGCCACCGACAGGCGCGGCTCCACCCGCGACGCCGTCTCGCGAGCAAGCCGCTCCGCGTCATCGAACCGCCCCTGACGCACAAACAGCCAGGACTGTGAGATAGCACCCGCCGCAGCCGTCAGCCGATCCCCGGAATCGAGAGCATCCCGCATCGCGTCACGAATCGCCGCATAGGCAAGATCGTATTGACGTACCTGAGTCAGAAACCAGCCCGCGACCTGGAAAATCTCCGCCCGCAGCCGCGCCGCCTCCCGACGATCACCCTCATTCTCCGCACCATCGACAAGCCCGTGACTTTCCTCGATCATCACCGGCAGCATCGCAGCCACAGCGCCGAAGTCGTCGGACTGGTAGACCCTGATCGCGTTTGACAGCGCATCTCGAAGCCGAGACTGCGACTCCTGCGCCGATCCACCTACCGGTGACCGCGAAACGCCGACGAGGCCGACAGCAGGCGTGAGAACCTGGCGTAGCNGCAGCAGATTCAGCTTCTCGTCTTCCGTTGCANCAGTCACTGGCCCAGGTGAACGTGCCCCGAACAGCGACGACGTCTCCGTATCCAGCGCACGGGCCAACGTGCGCAGCGTCTCGATCCGCGCGCTTCCACCCTGCTCGATCTTCCGCACCGTCGACACGCTCAACCCAGCCTCGTCGGCCAACCCCTCTTGAGAGAAGCCACGCCGCAGCCGGAGAGCCCGAAGACGAGCGCCCGGATCGTCCACCACTCCGCACCCCTCCCCGAACGTGCCCGTAATCAGGGTACGTGCACCTACAGCGCAACCCACCGACCTGCACAAACAGACCATACAAAGATCGTCGCCAATGTTCTCTTCCTTCTCAAGGGCGGCCTTCGGCCGCCGCGTGTGACCTGTCGCACGCGCCGCGCGTCGCCGTGCGTGCCGCGCCTACGGGATCGCCGCACCCGGCCGGGGTCCCGCCTCCCTCCGGTCGGCACCCCGGCCGGAGCGTCGCCCCGTGGGCGCGTCGGCCCGTCGGCGCGTCGGAGCGTCAGACCCCCCGCCAGAGGGTCCGTGACGATCGGCGGTGAGAGTGCCGCTGGTCCGCGCCGGTGCTCCAGGAGCCGCGCGACGTCCGCGAGGACGGTGCCGTTGCTGGTTGTTGGGGCTCCGCCCCAAACCCCGGCCCTCACTCTGGAGGAGGGGGAGGGGCCGCGTACGTCCGCTGATCGCCTCCGCCGCCCGGACCCCCAAGGGGCTACGCCGGAACCTCCCAGCCGGGCAAGGGACGCGCCGCACCCAGCACGGTACGGGCCGTCGGCGCCCTTGCCCGGCCGGAAGAACCCGACGTAGGGCGCAGCCGCCCGACCGACGGAGGAGATCAGCTCAGCCCGGGGTCCGTGAAAGATCAAAAACCGGGTCGGGTGGCGTTGCAGCCACCCGACCCGATCCTGATCATTTCTTGGGTGAACAGCGAGTCGACGAGAGCGCAGCCCACCGGATCGCCCGTATCCACGCCGTCACGTACTGCAAGGACGCGGATCCCCGTGCGGCGCAGCATGCCCAGTACCGCCATCCGCCCCGCTTCAGTGGTGGCCAACCGGTCGATCGTGTCGACGACCACCAGGTCGTAGGCGCCGGAGTGGACGAGCCGGACGACCGCCGCCCACTCATGCAGCCTGTCAGCGGTCTGGTAGACCGTCCCACCGGCCTGCCAGGCCCGTGCCGAGCATGCCGCAGCGAACACCGCTCGCTGATCATCCCGCTCGGTCACGCTGACGTCCTGACGAACGAAGTTCAACGCCCGCGCCAGCCCCGGCATCACGCATCCTCGCCGGATGCGAGGCAAGCCGACACGCCGTCCGACGCCTCAAGCAGACCGAACCACACCGCATCAAGGACCGCGAGGCTGTTCGTACTCGTCACGACGCCGATCATCGCGGACAGGTCACGCAGCGCCGACGCCGCGGCGCGAGGTACGAGGTTCCCGGGCGGACCGGCAAGCGGACCGTCGTCCAGCTCAGCCGCCACCAATGCCAGCGCCTCACGCACCCTGACAATCAACTGATCAACGAGGTAGGCGCTCTGCCGCACCGGATCATCTGGCATAGTAAACATAGGTTCCGCTCCTGGTCTGGCAGGTTGTGGGACTCAGGCCCGGATCGGTGTTCCCGCACCGGTCGGGCCGCTTTCGTTGCTGTACCTACATCATCGCAAACTTTGTATAGGTTGTTGAAGGCCGGAAACGGCGAACGGCCGGCAACCCCAGGCGAGGTCACCGGCCGCCGCACGGTCGCGGGTCTTGCGTTACTCGCTCTTTGTGATCTCTCGCTCGTCTTCCGATCGGTTGCCGTGCCAGATGGACGCATACGTAGCCTGTACCGCCAGATCGGCCCACCAGGTAGCCGCCTCACGATCCGTGCTCATAGCGTCGACACAGACCCGCATGCCGCCCGGAAACACGAGTACCGGCCGACGGACCTGGAAACCCGGTATGACCGGCGGCATCTCGACTGCCGGAGGTTCCGCCGGATGCGCCATCAGCACCACACTAAGATCCGAACGCATGCTGTCCGGCAGCCGAGACTCACCATCTGAGATCATGGGCATAGGTCACGTTCCCTTCCAGGAGGGTGCGAGATCAAGGCCCTGGCGGAGAGGGTAGGAGCTCACCGCCAGGGCCGCCTATTGGGGCACCCCAAGATTAGCGAGATGCTTGGGGTGCCGCAATAGGCTGTAGCCCATGGGCGAGAACGACCTGTGGACGACGGGCGATATTGGACGACGCCTCGGCATCACGGCCGAGCGTGCCCGCCAGCTTTCCCACCGCCCAGACTTCCCCGCACCGCATATCGATCAAGGTACGGTCCGTCTCTGGCAACCCGCCGACGTCGAGACATGGATCACGCAGTACCGACCGGCAGCCGCCAAGAACCAGCCGCAGCCCTAGACCCCAGCCATGCCGAGTCGTTGCACTTAAGGAAGTGATCTAGGTCACATCTTTCGGTGTACCTCGCGAAGTTAGTGCACCGGCATCCCCACGTCCCCGAACCTGCACGAGATCGCCCAGGGCATCGCCCCCGACGCCCGGATCGTCTACACCGACAACGACCCGATCGTGCTCGCCCACGCCCGGGCCCTGCTCGCCAGCACTCCCGAGGGCCGCACCGCCTACCTCGACGCGGATCTGCGCGACCCGGAGCGCATTCTGGCCGCCCCGGAACTGCGCGACACCCTCGACCTGACTCAGCCGGTCGCCCTGTCCA
The DNA here is from genome assembly GCF_000732115.1 of Frankia sp. CeD. Lineage (NCBI taxonomy): Bacteria > Bacillati > Actinomycetota > Actinomycetes > Frankiales > Frankiaceae > Frankia > Frankia sp. CeD. Next base: position 19,295 of record NZ_JPGU01000051.1, on the reverse strand, counting down.
TGATCGCGATCTTCCATTTCATCCCCGACGCGGATGACCCCTACGGCATCCTCGGCCGGCTGCTGGCGGCCCTGCCGTCGGGCAGTTATCTGGCGCTCACCCACGCCACCGCCGACGTCAACCCCGGCATGGAGCAGCTCTTCATCACGTACCGCTCCCGGGGCATCCCCGGGCAGCAGCGCACCCGGGCCGAAGTGGAACGGTTCTTCGCCGACCTGGAGCTCATCGATCCCGGGGTGGAGATGGTCCATCGGTGGCGGCCGGAGGAGCCCGCCGCCGAGGGCGAGGGGCCGACCGATGCCGAGGTCAGTGTCTACGGCGGCGTCGCCCGCCTCGGGTAGCCATCTCGGGTAACCGCCGGCTCTCACCGGTTGTGCGGCCGCCAGCCGCTGCGGGCCCCGGGCCGGGGGCGGTGCGCTCACGCGGGCGGGTTCACCCGGGTGCGCCGGACGGCTCGAACGGGCCCGCAACGGGCCCGCCCGCACCCGCGCACCCTCCCGGCACCATGCCGAACCGGTCCGGGCGACGACCATGGACGGTATCGTCGGCACCGTGAGTATCGTCGGCACCGTGAGCACCGTACGGGTCTTCCTCCTGGACGATCATGAGNTCGTCCGGCGTGGCATCCGCGAGATGCTCTCCGAGAACGGTGACATCGAGGTTGTCGGAGAGGCGTCCACCGCGGCGGAGGCACTGCGCCGGATCCCGGCGACGAGGCCGGACGTGGCCGTGCTCGACGCCCGCCTCGAGGACGGCAACGGTATCGACGTCTGCCGGGATCTGCGCTCGGCGCACCCCGAGATCGGCTGCCTGATCCTCACCTCCTACGACGACGATGACGCCCTGTTCGCCGCCATCATGGCCGGGGCCGCCGGCTACCTGCTCAAGCAGATCAGGGGCACGGACCTGGTCGGCGCCATCCGGACAATCGCCGCGGGCCGTTCCCTGCTCGACCCGGCCGTCACCCAGCGGGTCCTCACCCGGTTGCGGGAGGGCCCGGCCGAGGACCGCAAGCTTGCCACCCTCGGCGAGCGGGAACGCCAGATCCTCGTCCTCATCGCGGAGGGGCTGACCAACCGGCAGATCGCCGGGCGGATCCACCTGTCCGAGAAGACGGTGAAGAACTACGTCTCGGCCATCCTGGAGAAGCTGGAGCTGTCCAGCCGCACCCAGGCCGCCGTGTACGCCACCCGCATCGAGAAGTGACGGCGCCCGGAGACGCGACGGCACCGCGCGGGGATGGTCGCGCCGGACCCGCCGAGCGACGTCAGTCGAGGTGGGCGAGGACCGTCTGCAGGGCCTCGGCGACCGGGACGGCGGTGCGTACCACCGTCGCCGACGGCCAGGGGTCGGCACGGGCCGCCATCGCCCGGTGGATGGCCATCGTCGCCTCCGACGGGTCGGTGCCCGCGGCGGCGCGGCGCCCGATCCGGGCGGCCGCCACCTCCGGTGCCGTCACGCAGTGCAGCTCCACCAGGTCGGCGCAGACGCTTGCGGCGAGCTCGGCGGCGGCCCGGCGGTGACGCGCGCTCGACCAGGATGCGTCCAGCACCACCCGTTCCCCGCGGGCGAGAGCCGCCTCGGCGCGGCGCAGCATCTCGGCGTACGTCGCGTCGGTGATCTCGGGGGCGTAGCGCCCGGTGCCGAACCGCGGGTCGGAGGTCGCGGGGTCGCCGTCCGCGGGGTCGGAGGTCGCGGGGTCGGAGGTCGCGGCCGCGCCGGTACCGGCGTCGCGGCGGGCCCCGGTTCTCGTGGCGGTGCCGCTGGCGTTGCGCAGGGCACTGGCATACCCGCCGGCGGTGGTGTCCGCGGCCGGCCCGCCCTCACGCAGGGGCATCCCGGTCAGCTCCTGGCGGATCACGTCGGAGCGCAGCAGCACCCAGCCGTCACCGACCCCGGCCAGCCGGCCGGCCAGGGTCGTCTTGCCCGTCCCGGGCAGCCCGCCGACCACGACGAGCTGGACCCGGCCAGCCCGCAGATGACGGTGGGCGACGGCCAGCAGCCGGCGGGCCTCCTCGGCCGCGTCGGGATCACCCTGCCCGCCCCGGATACAGGTCACCTTCGCCCGGACGAACGCCCGGTAGGCGACGTAGAGATGCTGCAACGACCGCGGGTGCACCTCGCCGCTGAACTCCCGGTAGGCGTCGAGGAACTCGGCGGCCTCCTCCGGCGCGCCGAGGCGTTCCAGATCCATCGCCAGGAACGCGACGTCGCCGAGGACGTCACCGAAGCGCAGCCGCGGGTCGAACTCGATGCAGTCGAGGATACGGGGTCCGTCGCCGAGGCAGTAGATGTCGTCGGCGAGCAGGTCNCCGTGCCCGTCGCGGATCCACCCGGCGCGCACCCGATCGCCGAGCAGGGTCTCCCGGCCGGCCAGGTAGCGCAGCGCCAGTTCGCCGATCTCGTCGACCACCGCCGCGTCCAGTAGGGTGCCGCGGTAGGGGGAGATGCCTTCCAGGCCCTCCCGCCACAGCCCCTCCAGGGTCGCCCGCTGCCCCGCCACCGCGATCTCCGGTGAGGTCTCGCACCGCTGGTGGAACACCGCCAGCGCCCGGGCGACCGTGCGCAGTGCCGGGCCGACCCGGCTGCGCCGGCGCACGAGGGTGGACAGCCGCCGGCTCGCCGGCATCCGCCGCATCACGACCAGGTGGTCGATCACCTCACCGGTGTCGTCGAGGAGATCGGCGACACCCAGGTAGACGTCGGGGGCCAGCCGGCGGTTGAGCGCGACCTCCGACCGGCAGACCGACTCCCGGGTGCGGCGGTCGGTGAAGTCGAGGAAGCCCAGGTTCACCGGCTTCTTGCGCTTGTACACGCGATCGGCGGCCAGGTGCAGCGTGGCGCTGTGCGTCTCGTAGGTCTCGAACGTCTCCAGCTCGGACAGGTACAGGGCGCGCAGCCGGGGCTGGGCCGGGGTTGAGGCGGGGGNCGGCGGGNTCGTCGGGGNCAACATCCCTCCGGCCGCGTGATGGTCGTCCGCCCCGGNGGAGGGCGTCGCATCCCGCACGTACTGGATGGTCATGGCCCCTCCAGGGGGTCGCGTGGCAGGTCTGGCGGGTCGGGACACGGCGGTCGACGCTCGTCGCACCGCGTCGGACGGTCGGACGGTCGGACGGTCGGACGGGTGACGCCGGCGGTGTGGACAGATGAACGCCGACGTCCGATGGCTCCGAACATCATCGTCGCCGCCGGCGAGCATCCTCGCGACCGCCAGAGGTTGCCTACCCGGGGGCCCTTCGGACCATTCGTGGTGGACGTCCGACCCGACCCGGGCCGCACCCGCCAGCGGGTCACCGGCCCGGTCTAGCCGGCCAGCTCGGAAACCCTGGTCACCGCACCCCCGCCCGGTACCGGCCCGGTCTAGCCGGCCAGCTCGGGAACCCCGGTCACCGCGGCCAGCTCGGCCAGCGTGTCCGCGACGCTGCGGTGATGGATCGCCGTCCAGCCGCGCCGGCGCGCTGCCTCACAGTTCGCGGCGGCGTCGTCGATGAGGACGCAGCCCGGGCCGGGCTGGCCGAACGTGCGTTCGGCGAGGTCGTAGATGGCCGGGTCGGGCTTGCCGATCCCGATCTCATGGGAGTTGATGATTGACTCGAAGACCGACCAGTCGGGCAGCAGCGCGCGGCGCAGCGGCTCCCACTCGGCCACGCTGTTGGTCAGCAGTCCCACCCGCAGGCCGGCGGCGCGGGCGCGCAGCAGCCCGTCGACCATCACCGACTCCAGGGTACGACCGGCATACCAATGGTCCCCGAACCGGGACAGGTCAATGCGCGGCGGGTGGGCTGGCCCGAGGGCGTCCGTGACGAGGATCCCCCAGTCGTGCTGGCTGACCACGCCCCGTTCGAGGGGGCCCAACGTGCGCAGGCCCCACGTCGCCGCCACCTGGTCGANCGCCCGGCGCAGCTCGTGGGCGGGTACGCCCACGGCGGCGACCAGGTCACGGAACGCCACAGCGATCGACGACGTCAGCACTCCGCCGAAATCGCACCAGATCGCCCACGGCACCACGCCGGCGGCCCGGGGCGCGGCCTCCCCTGGGGGCGCGGTCTCCCCCACGGGGGCGGGACGTCCCGCGGGCAGCGGTTCGGTCATGTCGGCTCGTCGGCGAGGTCGTCGGCGTCGTCATCGATCTCGTCGACGCGCTGCCCACTGACCGGGTCGAACAGGTGCAGTCGGCGCGCGGGGACCCGGACCCGTAGCGGGGTGCCGACGGCCGGGACGCCGGCCTGGGCCGGGACGGTCACCGCCCACCGGGCCGGGCCGACCTCGTCCGGGCCGGCGTCCCACTCGCCGGTCTCCCCCGCCGCGGCGGCCCCGCTCACGCAGTGGACGACGACCACGTCCCCGGTGAACTCGACCACGTCGACCAGCCCCTCCATGACCAGGCCCGCACCGGCCAGGCCGCCCGCTGCCGCGGCCCGATCGGGCCCGGCCTCGATGACGCCGTCCCCCGGCCGCCAGCCGAGCCAGGCCCGGGGCAGCGTCAGCGGTCCGGCCAGCCGCGCGGACAGCCCCGGTGCCGCGAGCGCCCCACCGCCGTTCGTCACCTCGACCAGGTGCAGGTTCATCGCCGGACTGCCGACGAACGCGGCGACGAAGACGTCGGCCGGCCGGCGGTAGACCTGCTCGGGCGTGCCGGCCTGCGCCACCCGTCCGCCGTTCATGACCACCAGATGGGTGCCCATGGACAGCGCCTCGAGCTGATCGTGGGTGACGAGAACGACGGTGTTGCCCAGCTCACGGTGCAGGCGCACGAGTTCGGCCCGGGCCTGCTGGCGTAGCTGGGCGTCGAGCGCGGAGAGGGGCTCGTCGAGCAGGAGCACACTCGGGCGGCGCACGATCGCGCGGGCGAGGCCGACACGCTGGCGCTCACCACCGGAGAGCTGCCCAGGTCGGCGGTGTCGCAGGTCGGCGAGCCCCAGCAGGACGCAGGCCTCGGTGACCCGGCGGGAGATCTCGCCATGGCTCGGGCCCGCCCCGCCCGCCCCCCGGCGCAGAAGTCCGAGGCGGCCGCGGTTGTGCTTCGCCTCGAGCCGCAGGCTGAAGGCGATGTTCTGCTCGACGGTGAGATGTGGGTAGAGCGCGAAGTCCTGGAAGACCATCGAGACCCCGCGCGCGCCCGGTGGCGTCGCCGTGACGTCCACCCCGTTGATCGTCAACCGGCCTTCGTCGGGGGTCTCCAGCCCGGTGATGACCCGCAGCGCGGTCGACTTCCCGCATCCCGACGGCCCGACGATCACCGTGAAGGACCGGTGCGGCAGATGCAGGTCGGCGACGTCGAGCGCGGGCCGCCCGGTGCCGCCGTACCGGCGCATGATCCCACGGAAGTGCACCCCCCCGCTGGGGGCGGGGAGCTCCGGCGGTGGGGCCTCGCCGAGGATCGGTCGGCTGGTCACGGTGGTGTCGGTCATCCGGTGCTCATCTCAGGCCAGCTTGGAGGAAAGCGTCGGTGATGCGGCGGGAGGCGAAGAGATAGACGATGGTCACCGGGATCGAGGCAAGCATGGCCCCGGCGAGCAACGGGCCGTACTCCGGGCCCTCCTGGGTCTCGAACATCTGCAGGCCCGGCTGGATGGTCGTCGTGTCCCGGTGGGGCGCGACGAGGGTGGGCCAGAGATACTCGTTCCACGTCGTGATGAACACGACGACGGCCACCGCCGCGAGCGCGGGGCGCAGCAGCGGCAGGACGATGTGGCGCAGCGTCTCGGCGTGGCTGGCGCCATCGAGGGTCGCGGCGCCGAGCAGGGTCGGCGGGATGCCGCGGATGTGCTCGCGCAGCAGCAGCACCGCCAGCGAGCAGGTGGCCAGCTGCGGCACGATCAGCCCGGCGAAGGTGTTGCGCCAGCCCAGCCGGGAGACCAGCAGGAACTGTGGGATCATCAGGGCCTGCGGCGGGACGACGAGGGCGATGACCACCAGCGCGGAGACGAGCCGCTGCCCGGCGTGGGAGAAACGGACGAACGACCAGGCGGCGAGTACCCCGGCGACGAGGTGCAGGATGGTCACGCCCGTCGCCATGACGAAGGTGTTCAGCAGCAGTCGGCCGATGGGGAACCCGTCGATGGCGTTGCGGTAGTTGCTCAGGCTGGCCGGGATGGGCAGCGGGTTGGCGCCGTAGATGTCCGCGGGCGGCTTGAACGAGGTGGTCAGCGCCCACAGCATCGGGAAGAGCATCGCGACGACCGCCACGGCGAGTACCACGTGCCGGCCGGCGGCGCGGGTGGCCTGGACATCAGAGCGCGGCACGGCGCCTCCTGGTCAGCGCGGTCAGCGGGGCGGCGAGGGCGGCCGCGAGCCGGGTGGTCGGCCGGTCCCGGCCCGGGGCGCCGAACGTGCCGGCGACGCGGCGGGCCAGCGTCGACAGGCCGAACAGGGCGCACAGGACCACCACGATCGTCAGCGCCGCCGCCGCGCCCGTCCCGGCGTCGAAGTAGGTGAACGCGTAGGTGTACAGGCGGTAGTAGACGTTGTCGGTGGTGTTGTCGGGGCCGCCCTGGGNGAGCACGGCGATGTTGGTGAACGTCCACTGCCCGGCGAACACCGCGCACAGGAACGACAGCAGGATCGTGGTGCCACGCAGTTGGGGGACCACGAGACGGCGGGTGATCTCCCATTCGGTGGCGCCGTCGACGCGGGCGGCGTCGAGGCAGCGCCGGTCGATCGCGGCCAGGGCCGCGCCGTAGAGCAGCATGTTGAGCGCGACGAACCGGGCCGCGGTGACGAGCGAGATGGCGGCGAGGGCGGTCGAGGGATCACCGAGCCAGTCCCGCTCGCCCAGGCCCAGCCCGCCGGTGACGACGTTGACGATCCCGCCGAGCGGGTCGAGGACGAACCGCCAGGACAGCGCGTTCGCGACAGGGGCGAGCATCACCGGCAGGAACAGCAGGGCCCGGTAGATGTCGCTGGTCCGACCGGGCCGCTTCCACAACATGATCGCCAGCGCCATCGGGACGACCGTCGCGAAGGGCAACATCACCAGGACGTAGAGGCCGGTGCGGCTCAGCGCCCGGGGGAACTCTTCGCCCTCGAACAGGCCGCGGAAGTTGGCAAGCCCCACGAAGTCCCGGTCGGGTTTGATCAGGTCCCAGTTCGTCAGGCTCAGGTACGCCTCGAAGAGCAGCGGCCCGTAGACGAAGACCGCCAGCGACACCAGCACCGGCGTCTGGTAGAGCCACGGCACGGCGCGGCGTGCCACCGTGGCCGGGAGGACCCCGCGCGGGCGTGCCGCGCGGGGCCGGGTGCCGATCATCAGGAGGAGAGTGCGCGGATCTTCTCGGCGGCCTTGCTCAGGGTCGCCTGGGGATCGGCCCCGCGCAGGACGATCGGTTCGACGGCCTCGTCCTGCAGCACGACGACGGCCTGGTTGGCCTTCGCCCCGCGGAACGAGGTGTAGGGGGTGACGGTGTCGAGCTGGTCGAGGGCCGGTTCCAGCAGCTTCACGATCGGGGTGCCGGCGAGCTTCGTCGCCACGCTCTGCCGCNGCGGCAGGTAACCGATCTTCGAGGTGATGATCTCGAAGCCCTCGTCGGAGGTGAGGAACTTGATGAACTCCCAGGCGGCGCGCTGCTTGGCCGGGTCCTTGGCCAGCACCGCGAGCCCGGCGCCGGAGTAGGTCGGGCGGGCGGGTTTGGTGCCGAAGGACGGCAGACCCGCGGTGCGCAGCTCGAACTTGCCCGCCGCCGCCTTCTGGGCGCTGGCGAGCAGCGCCGTGCTGGTGACGAACATGCCGAGGTCACCCTTGGTGAACGCGGCCAGGGCCGCTTCGGCCTTGACCCCGGGCTGGGCACCCGAGGCGGTCAGGTCGGCGATCGTGGCCAGCGCCTCGACGGCCGGCTGCTTGTCGAGGGTGACGCCGCCGTTCTTGTCCACCAGCGAGCCGCCGTTGGAGTTGACGACCGACTGGGTCAGGTAGTCCGACTTCCCGCTGTCGACGACGCTGATGTAGACGCCCTGCTTACCGGTCGCCTTGATCTTCAAAGCGGCGGCCTTGACGTCGGCGAGGGTCGTCGGCGGGTGTTGCGGGTCCAGGCCGGCGGCGCGGAACAGGTCGGCGTTGTAGTACATGACCGGGATCGACATCGTGAACGGCATCGCCGCGACGACGCCGTTGGTGGAGACGGCCGACAGGATGCTCTTCGAGATGCCGGCGGTGGCCGACTCCCACTCGCTGCCGGCGACCTTCTGGACCGGGGNGATCGGCAGGGCGTCGACCGCCTCGGCCATCTTGCTCCAGCCGATCTGGGCGACGTCGGGCGGATCACCGGCGGCGGTGTCGGTACGCAGCCGGGTGAGGACGTCCTTCACCGCGACGCCCTGCGGCTTGACCGTGATCTTCGGGTGCGCCTTGGCGAAGGCGTCGAGCAGTGCCTGGGTTCCCGTACCACCGAGACCCGGGGTGCCGTAGTTGTAGGACAGGAAGGTGATGGTCGCCGGGGTGTCACCTTGCGGTGTCGCGGCCGGGGTACCGGAGGCGGTGTCGCCGTCCGAGCCGCAGGCCGCCACGGCGAGCAGGCCGACCGCGGCGGACAACGCCGTGACGACCAGCCGGGCCCGGTGCCGCCGCGGACGGCGGCCCGGGCGTTCCTGTCCTGCGTCCCGTTCTTGTCCTGCGTCCCGTTCATGTCCAGCAGCATCGTCGTGCCGGGAAACGGCTGTCACACCAGTCGCCTTTCACGCGTCGGAGCGATTGCGTCACCCGAGGGGTGATCGCGTCCCGGGAACAGGTCGCAGCCCGGGAACAGGGTGCCCCCCAAGGGGGGCAGGACGTCGGCGGAGGTCATGCGACGTCGAACTTGCGGGCCGGGGCGGCCAGGTGCACCGGCCCGTCGAACACCCGCTCGGCCTCGGCGCGCCGCGCGGCCAGCCACTCGGGGTCGTCGGTGACGAAGTGGGTGAGCACGAGCTGACCCACCCCGGCGAGCCGGGCCGCCTCGGCCGCGTCGAGGGCGCTGAGGTGGCCGTGGTCGCTGTCGTCGGTCAGCTCGAGGGTGGCCTCGGCGAGAAAGAGATCGACGCCGCGGGCGAGGTCGACGAGGGCGTCGGTCACTCCGGTGTCGCCGGTGTAGGCGAGGCTGGCGTCCGCCGTCTCGATGCGGATCCCGCAGTTCGGTACCGCGTGGCGCAGCCCGTGCAGGCTGACCAGGCAGTCGCCGATCTTGAAGGTCTCCCCCGGGTCGTACTCGCGGACGTCGAAGGCGACCTCGAACGCCTTGTCCAGCAACGGGATCGTCGCGACCGGAAATAGTCCGGCCAATGTCCGGAAGGTGTCCAGGCCGCCCCGTGGAAGGTAAAGCGGAATCGGTTCGCTGCGCGTCGGAATGTCGCGTGCCGGCAGCGTCGGGAATCGCATGGGATACCGGGTCCGGCTGGCCAGCAATGCCTTCCCCACCGGCAGGAGATCATAGCAGTGATCGGAATGCAGATGACTGATCACAATACCGTCGAGCACCGCGGGATGCCCCAGCGCGCTCAGCGCCGTCGCGGCGCCGGGGCCGCAGTCCAGCAGCATCTTCGTCTCCGCGGTGCAGACGAGGTAGCTGGAGCTGCACTGACCGCCGGTCGGCATTCCCGACCGGCAGCCCAGGACGGTCAACCGCATACGTTCATCCGTTCATCTTGATGTTCCGCTCTTGGTGTTCCGTTGGGAACATTCCGTTGGGAACATGTGGAACATTCGGCGCCGGGGTGCGCGAGGATTTCCGCTGTCATCCGCGATGCTGCTGGGTGGCGCCGTCGCCGGCAATACGGAACTTTCGAACGGACGATTGCCCCAGCCAATCGTCATCTACACGCGCCGCCGTCGCCGAACGGCCCGTGACGAAGAACATCGGGTCGGTCCGGCGGCGGGGGCCCGAAGGTGCCGGGGGGTGCGGGCTCAACCACCGGAAGCCGGCTGCCCGTCGTGGGCGAGGACCGGCACCTGCGGCGCGGCAGGCGCGGGGACGGCGTCCTCCCCGAAGGGACCCGCGTTGTCCAAGCTGCGCAGGAACGCCTCGACGACGGGCGGCGGGTCGGGGTGCCAGACCACCTGCACCCCGACGGTGGGCACCGGCTCGACGAGCCGCACGGCCGCCAGGCCCTTGCCGGGCACGAAACCACTGCGGACGGACGAGGCGAATCCCACGACCGACTTCGTCGTGACGATGATCCCCGTGGCACCCGAGTCGTCGACCTCGTCGGCGACCGTCAGGCTGATGCCCGCCCGGCCGGCCGCGGCGAGGATCGCGTCGTGCATGGCGGGGCTCTGTTCCCGCCGGAACAACACACACCGTTGACGCGCGAGCTCCCGGAACGACGCCTGCTGGCGGTCGGCCCACGGATGGTGGTGGCCGACGATGGCGACCAGCGGCAGGGNGAGAATCCGTCGCGACTGCAGCCCGACGGCCGGCGCCCCGCCGAACACGAGCGCCACGTCCACCTTGCGGTCGTGCAGGGCGGCGAGCGTCGGTCCGCTGCGGGCCTCCCAGAGAACCGTGGAGATGCCAGGGTAGTCGGCGCCCAACCGGACGAGGGTCGGCTGGAGCACCCGCTGCCCGGCGGGGAAGTTGAAGCCGATGGTCAGCACGCCCACGCGGCCCGAGGCCGCCTCCCGGGCCGCCGACACGGCCCGGCGCGCGGTGTCGAGGACCCGCCGGGCCTCGACCTCGAACGCGCGGCCGGCCGCGGTGAGCCGCACCTCGTGGGAGGTCCGGCTGACCAGTTCGACACCGACCTCCCGTTCGAGGCGCTGGAGCTGCTGACTCAGCGACGGCTGGGCCAGGTGCAGCCGGGCCGCCGCCCGCCCGAAGTGCAGTTCCTCGGCGATTGCGAGGAACGAGACGAGATAGCGGAACTCCATGCGGGTCTCCACGGCACCTCCCCGCAGAAAAATATCGTTCCGGAATACCGGCGGCGAAATATAAAAAAAACGGACGGTGAAATTCCCGTGTTGATTGGCCGCCCAGCCGATCATGGATGATGGCCGCGGATCATCTCCAGCGGGCTGGGGCCATGGGTTACCGGCCCACCGGGCCCGCCGGACCCACCGATCTTTTGTTGATCATGATAGCCGAGTGGGCGTCAACACCGTTGATTATCTTGCTCGGGGTGAGGGAGGACCGGCCGGGCACCAGACGGCTGGCTCGGAATCGAACCGCCCGCGGCGGACTCTCCCCCGTCCGCCGCGGACCGCGTCACCGCCGGGGACGGGGACGCCGGCACCCCCGCGGGCGACCTCCTAGACCGCTGGTCCGGCTGCCCGAGAAGGTCTGCTGCCATGGGATGAGCGTGCGGCCCGCCGGGTTCATCGCGGTTTCACGGCAGTTTCAGGTGCCGGGTCCGTCCCGGCAATCGCCGGGGCGCCGCGTCTGGCAGCCTGGCGGTGTGTGGTCACCGTGGGGCGGGCTGCGCTCCATGGGCCGCTCCATGGGCCGGTCCGTGGAGCGGTCCGTGGGCCGGCTCGTCGACTCCACCCCGCCGTCCCGGGCGCGCGACGTCGACTTCCTGCGCCTGGCGAGCGTCTGTGTCGTGGTGCTGTGGCACTGGGCCCTGTCCATCGACCACTTTCGCGGGGGCGTCCTCGTGATGCCCAATCCGATCGCGCGGATACCGTTCGCCTGGCTCGCGACCTGGCTGCTCCAGGTGATGCCGGTGTTCTTCGTCATCGGTGGCTTCGCCCACCTGGCGGCCTGGGACGCGGCCGGTCGCGCCACGGGGTCCCCGCGCGATGATCCCGCGCGTCCCTGGGGCCCGCGGGCACGGCGCTTCCTGCGGGGGCGGCTGCGCCGCCTGTTGCCCCCGATGGCGGTGTTCGCCGTCGTCTGGGCGGCGGTCGACGCCGTCCTGCTGCTCGCGGTCCCCGACTACCCGGGTCTGCTGCGCTATGGACGGGCCGTGCTGGTGCCGCTGTGGTTTCTCGCGGCGTACCTGGGGGTCATCCTGGTCGTGCCGGTGACCGCGGCGGTCCATCGGCGGTTNGGCCGCCGGNTCATCCTGCTGTTNGGNGCGGTCGTGGCGCTCGTCGACCTGGCGCGGTTCGGCACCGGCAGCACGGTGTTCGGCTATGTCAACACCGGTCTCGTCTGGGTTTTCGCCCACCAGCTCGGGTATTTCTGGCGGGACGGCGTCCTGCGCGGGCCGCGGCGGGCGCTGCTGACGGCGCTCTGCGGGCTGGCGGGGCTGGCCCTGGTGACGACGCTCGACGAGTATCCGCGATCGATGGTCGCCACCGAGGGAGCCAGGCGCGGCAACATGTTCCCGACGACCGCTGCGATCGCCGTGCTCGCCGTCTTCCAGCTCGGTCTGATCCTGCTCGCCGCACCCGCCCTGAACCGGATGCTGGCCCGGCGCCGGCCGTGGACGGCGGTCGTCACGGGCAACGCCGTGATCATGACCGTGTTCCTGTGGCACATGACGGCCCTGCTGCTCGCGATGGTCACGATGCGGGCGGTCGGGCTGCCGATGCCCGACGAACCGACCGCGACCTGGTGGGCCGGGCGACCGCTGTGGGTGATCCTGCCAGCGCTCTTCCTGGCGCCGTTGATCGTCCTGTTCGCGCCGGTGGAGCGCGGGGCCGCGGCCCCGCGTGGACCGGCGCGCACCGGGCCGGACGACTGAAAACCTGGGTTAGCCAGTATTAACCAGGCGGGCACCGGCTGTCCCGGAAGGCGGTAATGTGCCGACCGTGTCCTTCAGCCTCGAAAAACCGCCGCCAGCAGGATCGCGCCGGGAGCGTATCCTCGCCGCCGCGGCCCGGTTGATGGCCGAGCGCGGGTACCACGGGGTGAGCATCAACGACATTGGCCGGGCCGCGGGCGTCTCCGGGCCGGCGTTGTACAAGCATTTCCCGAGTAAGCAGGCGATCCTCGGCGAACTGCTGATCGGCATCAGTGAACGCCTGCTCGCCGAGGGCACCCGTCGCGCGGCCGCGGCGCCCAGTCCGGACGGCACGCCCAGTCCGGACGGCACGCCCAGTCCGGACGGCACGCTGGACGCGCTCGTGCGCTGGCACGTCTCCTTCGCTCTCGACTCACCCGAACTGATCCGTATTCATGATCGCGACCTGACCAGTATGAACCCGGCCGACGCGCGCACCGTGCGCCGGCTGCAACGCGGCTACGTCGAGCTCTGGGTCGCCCAGCTGCGCGCCCGCAGCCCCGAACTCGCCGAGGGCACCGCCCGCGCCGCCGTCCACGCCACCTTCGGCCTGCTGAACTCCACCCCCTACAGCGCGGTGACGATGAGTCGGCCGCAGCTGGCGGACCTGCTGCACCGGCTCGGCCTGGCCGCCCTGCTCGCCGCGGGAGCGCGGCGCCCGGCACCCGGGCCGGCCGCCACCCGCTGATGATCTTTCGCGGGGTGCCGGCGGTGTTCTCGCGAGCCTCGTGACCTACAGACCCAGTTCGCGCGCGATCAGCATCTTCTGGACCTCGCTGGTGCCCTCGCCGATCTCCAGGATCTTGGCGTCCCGCCAGTGCCGGGCGACCGGGTATTCGTTCATGAACCCGTAGCCGCCGTGGATCTGCGTGGCCTCGCGGGCATTCGTCACCGCCGCCTCCGAGGAGAACAGCTTCGCCATCGCCGCCTCCTTCTTGACGGGCAGGCCGGCGAGCATCCGGGAGGCCGCGTCGTAGTAGGCGGCACGGGCCACGTACGTCCGCGCCTCCATCTCGGCAATCTTGAAGGCGATTGCCTGGTTGCGGCCGATCGGCGCGCCGAATGCCTCCCGCTGCTTCGCGTATTTCACGCTCTCGTCCACGCAGGCCTGCGCCAGCCCGACGGCCAGCGCGGAAATCGCGATCCGGCCCTCGTCCAGGATCTGCAGGAAGTTCGCAAAGCCGCGGCCGCGCGCACCGAGCAGATTCTCCGCGGGCACCCGCACGTCGTCGAAGGTCAGCGGATGGGTGTCGGAGGCATGCCAGCCGACCTTCGAATAGGCCGGACCGGCGGTGAAGCCGGGGGNGGGCACCGGCACCAGGACGGACGAGATCTCCTTGTGTCCGGCCGGGGTCCGCCCCGTGACAGCGGTGACGGTGACGAGCCGGGTGATGTCGGTACCCGAGTTGGTGATGAAGGCCTTCGAGCCGTTGATAATCCAGTCGCCGCCGTCGAGCCGGGCGGTGGTGCGGGTGCCGCCAGCGTCGCTGCCCGCGTCTGGTTCGGTCAGCCCGAACGCGGCCAACGCCCGCCCGCTGGCGAGCGACGGCAGCCACTCCTCCCGCTGCGCCGGCGTGCCGAACCGGTAGATCGGCATCGCGCCGAGGCCAACCCCGGCCTCCAGCGTGATCGCCACCGCTGAGTCGACCCGGGCCAGCTCCTCGATGGCCAGGCAGAGGGCGAAGAAGTCGGCGCCCTGCCCGCCGTACTCCGCCGGGAACGGCAGACCGAACAGGCCCATGTCGGCCATCTGCGCGACGACCTCGTACGGGAACGTCTTCTCCTCGTCGTGCCGCGCCGCCCCGGGGGCGACCACCTCGCGGGCGAACGCCTCCACGGCCTTGCGCAGGGCTTCCTGCTCCTCGCTGAGCCGGGTGTCAGGCATCGCTGTCCTCCCCGTCGTGGAAGCGGCACCCGCTACCAGGGCGTTCAGGGCCACCAGGGCATTCAGGCCAGGATCCGGCGCCGGCGGGCCTCCGAGACCGATTCCCCGCGCCNAGCGACCCCGAGCTTGGTGTAGATGCTCTTGAGATACCACTTGACGGTGTTGATGGTCAGACCGAGGTTACGCGCGATTTCCTTGTTCGACAGTCCGCGGTCCAGCAGACGGAGGATGTCGATCTCGCGGGCGTTGAGCGGCTCTTCGGGAGCGGGGTTCCGCTCGGCCGGGCGATCGATGATGGGGATCGCCGCCCGTTCCGCGTCCGCGTGGGCCGTGGCGAGCAGCTTGGACAGGTAGTCGGAGGGCACGGTGGGCAACTCCACCGGCCACCGGCGGCACCGGCTCGCGTCCCGCAGCTCGCCAATGATCTTCAGGAGTTCCGGGCCGGCGTCGGTAACGGTGCGCACCAGACCGCAGCGGGCCCCGGCGACGACGGCGGGCACGAGGGTGCGCAGCGCGGTGTCGGTGTCGCCGGTCAGCGAGTGCACCACCGCGAGGTCGATACGCGTGGCCGTTTCGGCGTACCGCCAGGCCACGGAGCTGCTCTCCTGGTGCATCTGGGACAGCAGCCGCAGGGCACCGTCGTAGTCGGCCTGGGCGGCCATGACCCGCGCGCGCATCGCGAGCTGGTAGTGGCGGGTGGCCATGGCGATGCCGTCGCCGCCGCGGGCGACGTCGTCGCTTTGGCGGGCGAGCACGTTCTGGGCGCGCCCGAGGTCCCCACGGGCCAGGTGCAGCCGCAGGCGTTCGTGATCGACGGCGGCCGACAACCGAGGCAGGACGAGCTGGCTCGCCGCCTCGCTGCCCTCGTCGAGCAGGTGCCAGACGTCCTCGATCTCACCGCGCAGGGTCTTGATGCGGGCCAGCGTGGAGTAGGTGGCGATCATGAGATCGGCGACGCCGCTTTCGGCACCGAGCTCGTGGCACTCCTCCAGCAGCCGCTCGGCGGCGTCGATGTCGCCCCGCTCGTAGTACAGCCGGCCCAGCAGCGCGCCGGCCAGCCGGGCGGCGTGCGAGCGCGGCCCGGCGGCTTCGCGGGCGAGGGCCACGGCTTCCCGGTACAGGCGTTCGGCGGTCACCAGGTCAAGCTGGGCGAACGCCGCGAGTCCGGCGAAGCAGCGCCCGTACACGCCGGCGAAAGGCCCGCGGGTGGTGTCGTGGAAGGCATTGGCCCACCGCTGCCGCGCCTGCGCGGTGTCGTAGGCGAAGGTGTGGATGTCGACGAAGGTCCGGATGTTGGACGACACTGCGACCAGCCACGGCCGGTAGCCGGAGTTCTTCGCAATGTAGGGGGCGATCAGGTCAGCGGCGCGGTAGATCCGGTCACCATAGACGTCGATGCAGGCCTGGACGACATCGGCCTCGCCGAGGATGTCCTTACCGGTGTCGCTGGTGTCGTCGGGTGTCAGGGCGGCACGCACGTGGTCGAGCGCGACCTGCGCGGGCTGCGCCCGTTGCAGCAGACAGTTGGCCCAGGCGATCGCGATCTGCAGCCGCGACCGGCCGGGCAGCAGCGCCGACGGCAACTTGTTGACCAGGCTGAGCAGGACGGCCATCCGGCTGTGCTCCACCAGGTGCATGGCCTGCCGCTCCACCAGGTCCACCGCCCCGGCGTCGTTACCGGCGGCCAGGGCATGGGTGACCGCCTCACCGAGCAGACCGTGATCAGCGAACCAGGCCGACGCGGTCCGGTGCAGGGTCACCACCCGATCCGCATGATCACGCTCCAGGCGGCGGCGCAGGTAACCCACGAACAGATGGTGGTAGCGAAACCACTCCCGATTGTCGTCGAGCGGCCGCAGGAACAAGTCCCGCCGTTCCAGCTCCTCCAACAGCGCCTGCCCCCGCCGCTGCCCACTCACCGCCGCCGCCAGATCACCGCAGAGCCGATCACAGACGGAAGTCGTGAGCAGGAAGTCGAGCAGATCCGCGGGCAGCGCATCGAACACGTTCTCGGCGAGATAGTCACCCAGGGAGTGATGCCGCCCGGAGAAACCGCGGATCAACGCCGACGGGTCGGCGCTGTCACGCAGCGACAGGGTCGCCAGCTGCAACGCGGCGACCCAGCCATCGGTACTCGACCACAGCCGATGCACGTCCGTGCTGTCGAGATCCAACTCGTTGAGCTCAAGCAGGAAGGCCGCGGATTCCCGATGGTCGAACCGCAGCTGCGTGGCGTCGATCTCCGTCACCTGGTTACGCACCTTCAACCGGCCCACGGCCGGCGACCGGGTCCGGCTGGTGACGATCAGATGCAGGTTGGCCGGACCCGCTTCCAGCAGGAACTCCAACGCGGCAACAGCCTGCGGGGCGTCGATGAGATGCCAGTCGTCGAGCACGATCGCCAATGGCCGCCGATGCTCGGCAAGCTGGTTGACCAGCTCGGTGAGCACATACCGCTGCGCGTCGTCGGAATGCCCCTCCAGCACCTCGACCAGGTCACCGCCCAGGGTCGGTTCGACCCGGCGCACCGCTTCGATGAGATGGCTGAGGAACCACACCGCGTCGTTGTCGTCCCGGTCGAGGCTCAGCCACGCCACCGGCACCCCCTCGGCGCGCAGCACCCGCTGCCACTGCACCGCCAGCGTGGTCTTCCCGAACCCGGCCGGCGCGTGGATCAAAGCCAGCCGCCGGGCCCGGCCATCTCGCAACACGTCGAGAAGCCGGTCCCGGCCGACCAGCTGGGTGTCATAGGTGGGTGCCTGAAACTTCGTGGACACGGCCAGCGTGGGACGTGCCTTGGTGTCCATCCAGCTCGCCTCGCTTCCGAGGGCTCCCCGCCCGGCTCCCCTGCCACGCGTTCGTGACGATACTCACACACCCTCGGGCTGATTTTCGCACTGGCCGCCCAGGCCGCAACACTTTGGGCGTCACCAACCGGGCCAGCCGGCCCGCAGCGCCTTCTTGTCCAGCTTGCCGTACACGGTGGTCGGCAGGGCCTCGACGACCCGCACGGCCTTGGGCTGCTTGTACCGGGCAAGCTCGACCCGACAGTGCGCCAGCAGCTTGGCCTCGTCGAACGCACCGGTATCATCGGGCACGACGAACGCCACGACCGCCTCACCCCAGTCCGGATGCGGCACCCCGACGACCGCGACCTGCCCAACCCCAGGACAGGCCGCCGCCGCGTTCTCCACCTCCGTGCTGTACACGTTCATCCCACCGGTGATGATCATATCGTTCTTGCGGTCCAGCAGATAGACGTACCCCTCGGCATCCATCCGCCCGATATCCCCAGTATGCAACCACCCGTCCCGCAGCGCCTTGGCGGTCTGCTCGGGCCGGCCCCGATACCCCACCATCGTGTACGGCGTGGCGGCGACGATCTCCCCGACCTGACCGCGGGGCAGCTCCCGGCCAGCCTCGTCGACCACCCTGACCGTGGCCATGACGACCGGCTGACCACAGCTGGCCAGCCGATGCTCCCCGTCAGGATCAAGACGATGATCCTCACGGCGAAGACGGGTGATGAAGTTCGGCGCCTCCGACTGCCCGTACAGCTGCATGAACACCGGGCCGAGCACCTCCAGGCCCTGCTCCAGCCGCTCCCGGGTGATCGGCGCGGCACCGTACAGGATGGTCCGCAGCGAGCTGAGGTCCAACGCGCGGCCCGCCGCCCGGTCAAGCACCCGGTAGATCATGGTAGGCACCATGAACGTGAAGGTCACCCGGTCGGCGGTGATCCGCTCAAGCACCAGCTCCGGGTCGAACCTGGTCTCCAGGAAGTGCCGGGCCCCCTTGAGCATCCCGGCCTGCAGCAGGAAACCCGCGCTGTGCGGCAGCGGCGACATCAACAGCAGCACCTCGTCGTCGAGCAGCCCCATCTCCATCACGTGCGAGAACAGATTGAGCGCGAGATTCCGCTGGGTGTGCATCACCCCTTTGGGCAGACCGGTCGTACCCCCGGTATAGACGATCAACCCCGGGTCGGTGGGTGTCGGGTCGACCTCCGGCACGGTGGTCGGCTGCCCGGCCAGCGCGTCGTGCCACGCCACCACCCCGCCCGGGCAGTCGTCCGGGTCGGCGACGGCGATGACCGTCTCCAACAGGGGCGGCGCGGAGTGCAGCGCAGCCGGGAGCATCCCCGCATCGGCGAGGACGACCCGGGCCTCGCTGTCCCGCAGAATGTAGTCGATCTCGCTGGCCGACAGCATGTCGTTGAGCGCCACCTTGACCGCGCCACACCGCAGGATCGCCTGATCCGCGACGATGTACTCGGGCCGGTTGGACATCATCAACGCCACCGACNCCCCCGGCCCCNCCCCCGCCGCACGCAGCCGGTGCGCGAGCTGGTTCGCCGCGGCCACGATCTCGCCGTACCCGTAGGTCCGCCCCTGATAGTGCAGGGCGGGACGCGCACCGAACCGGTCCAACGCGTCGACGAACACCGCCTTCAGGGTCAGGTCACTTTTCCCGGTGAGATCACTCATCGCACACGCTCCAGGACACTCGCATAGTTGGCGACCGCCAGGCCACCCATGTTGAACACCCCGGCGACGGTGGCCCCGGGGATCTGCATCGCCCCGGCGGTGCCGGTGAGCTGCAGGACCGCCATCACATGCTGGGACACCCCGGTGGCACCAACCGGATGACCCTTGGCCTTCAACCCCCCGGAGGGGTTGACCGGCAGCGTGCCGTCCCGGTCCACGACCCCGTCGGCGATGACCTGCCCCCCGCCGCCCGGCGGGCACAACCCGACGACCTCGTACTCCAGCAACTC
>NZ_JPGU01000050.1:0-27910 GCF_000732115.1 Frankia sp. CeD | reverse complement strand
GGACTGTGGAGCATGCGAGCGGCGCAGTCGGACAGCCTTGCCGCTCAGAACCGAGCCGCCCTGGCGCGTAGCTATGCCACGTGGCGCCTGACCTGACCACGACCTGTATGGCCATGATGATCCCGTGATCTCGGGTTCGAGGTCAGTGCATCTGAGCCCCAGCCGGCGGGGTTGACTCCAAACCCTCCGTCGGCTGGCCCTNGGGNCCCCGGCGANNCCCCGAGCANGCGGNCCTCGCNGGGNNCCCCTGCCACATCTGGGGNCATCGCAACTTTTCTCTACCCTGTAGATCAGGCGTTGCTACGACGTACTACTTGCGTACCTGATCGCCTTCAGAAGTCTGCTGCTGGCCGGACGGCTTAGCGACCTCATCAGCCGGCGGCGCATGTTCTTGTCCGGCACCGCGGTGTTCACCGCGGCCTCGGCTCTCGCGGGAGCGGCCGGCAGCCCCGCGATGCTGATCCTCGCGCGTTTCCTGCAGGGGATCGGCGGCGCGATGGCCGCCGCCGTCAGCCTGGGCATCCTGGGGACACTGTTCGCCGAGCCCGGGCAGCGGGCCAGGGCGATCGCCGTCTTCAGCTTCACCGGTGCCGCCGGTGCCTCGATCGGCCAGGTGCTCGGCGGCGTCCTCACCGACACCGCAAGCTGGCGCTGGATCTTCATCAACGTGCCGATCGGGGTCGCGACGCTCGCGGTCGCCCTGCCGGCGCTGCCGGCGCTGCCGGCCACAACGAAACGGCCTTCCTGCCCGCTCGGCAACCACAGCACCGAGTAACGGTAATCGAACATAGGTTCGACATCCGAGGTGGGGTGATCTACGCTTGATCCATGACCGCCACCGATCCCGCCACCGATCCCGCCACCGGGCAGCATCGGGTGCTGTCCGGGTTGGTGGGGGTGGCCGGGCAGGTGGGTGGCCTGGTAGAGGCGCCGGTGTGGTCGTTGTCGGACGCCGAGTTGTACGGCGCCCTGGACGACTGTTCGGTGGAGCTGGCCCGCCTTGCCGCGGTGCGGCTCGCGCTGGCGCGGGAGGCTCATGGGCGGAACCTGGCCGCGCGGGAGGGCGCGGCCGGTACGGCAGCGTTGCTGCGGGAACGGCTGCGGATGCGTCCCGTTGACGCCCGGCGTCTGCTTGATCTCGCGATTGCCGTGGATGGCCCGCTGGCCGCGACCGGCGCTGCCCTGACCGCCGGTGTGATCACTGTAGAGCAAGCATGGGAGATCCACCTGGCGCTGCGTTCTCTGCCGCGTGGCCTCGGCGCCGAGGTGTATACCGCCGCGGAGGCTTCGCTGCTGGAGCTGGCCTGGATGTTCGACCCCGCGGAGCTGGCCCGTCTCGGCCGGCACCTGCGCGAACAGCTCACCCAGATCGATACCAGCCCCGGCGGCGACGGGCCCACCGACACCGGTCACCACAACGACCCGGACAGCCAGAGCGATGCGGGCGACCAGAGCGATGCGGGCGACCGGGACGGTAGGCCGGGTCCCGGTAGTGATCCTGCCGACCGGCGGGGNCTGTGGTTGACCGACCTGCCGGGCGGGACCACGCGGATCAGCGGCACCCTTGATGCCGAAGCCGCCGCCCTGCTGCGTTCGGCGTTGGANCCGCTGGCCGGNCCCCGCCCCGGCGATGACGGCACCGCCGATCCGCGTTCCCCGGCGCGGCGGCGTGCCGACGCCTTCGTCGAGCTGTTCCACCGCGTGCTCGGTGCCGGCGTTCTGCCCGTGACCGGTGGGGTGCGCCCGCATCTGACGGTGACCGTGCCGTGGGCGGCGCTGCTCGGCCACGGCGGGCCTCCGGCCTCGACCGGCTGGGGTCAGCCGCTGCCGGCCGGTGTGCTGCGCCGCCTGGCCTGTGACGCCTCGGTCGGCCGGGTGCTGTTCGATGCGGCCAGCGTTCCGTTGGATGTCGGTCGTGCCTACCGGAGCGCACCGGCGGATCTGCGTCGCGCCGTCATCGCCCGCGATGTCTGCTGCGCATATCCGGGATGTGACCGCCCGTCGTCGTGGTGTGAAATTCACCATGTTCGTCATTGGATAGACGGCGGAGAAACCTCGCTCGACAATCTGGTCTTGCTGTGCGGATATCATCACCGGTTCGTGCACCACCAGGGTTGGACCGTCCGGCTCGNCCCCGNCCGCCGGCCCGAGTTCCTTCCTCCACCCTGGATCGACCTGGCACGAAAACCCCGCCGCAACCCCTATTCACGACATACCGCCGACCTCCTACACACCGCGCCAGGCGGATAACCATCGCTTCGCCCTGGATTCAGGCGAGCAGCGAGACGAAAGCAGTGGCTCAGCCGACCGCAGCCGGCCACGGCCCAGATCATCAGTCCGCAGTCCGCCATCGAGACCACTGCCAATCGTGTCGTCACCCCTCCGCCACCCGCGCCCAGTCCCTGACGACCCACGAACCTCCCAAGGCCCACACTGCTTGGTAGGCNCCCCGCCGGCAGGCACACCTTCCTGGAGAGCCGATGACGCCCGACATCGCCGTGGCCCGCGGGCTACTCGCAGCCCAGCCCTTCAGTCGACTGCTCGGCGCCCGGCTCAGTCGCTTCGAGGCGGGGGNGGCCGAGCTGACCATCCCGCTCGGAGATCATCTACGCCAGCAGCACGGCGCCGCGCACGGCGGGGCGCTGAGCTATGCCGCCGACACTGCCCTCACCTTCGCCGCCGGCAGCGTCGCGGGGGACGCCGTCCTGACCTCCGAGATGAAGATCAACTATCTCCGGGGGGCGCGGGGCGACGAGCTCATCGCCCGTGCCGAGGTCGTCCACGCCGGCTCCACTCTGGTTACCGTGCGCTGCGAGGTCTTCGACCGCGGCGGAGACAGGGACGGGGAACGGCTCTGCGCCGTCGCGCTCGGCACCGTCGCGCGCCGCTGACCACCAGCACACCCCTCGTGACGACCAAGCTTCCGTACGACCAAGCTTCCGTAGGCTCGAAGGGGCGTACGGCCGAGCCCCCCGGAGGTGCACACGGCCAGCAGCGTGGCGACGGCGGACCGGCCGATGCGCTCGCACGCGCGCCGCAACCGCGAGCGGATCCTCGAGGTGGCCCGGGGCGCCTTCGCCGGCAGCGACAGGGACATCTCCCTCAACGAGGTCGCCAGGCAGGCGGAGGTCGGGATCGGCACGCTCTTCCGGCACTTTCCCAACCGGGACGCGCTGCTCGAGGCGCTGCCGCACGACCGGACCGCCGCGCTACTCGACGAGGTGGACCGGCTGCTGGACGCCCCGGACGCGGGCGCGGCGCTGTTCGGTTGGCTCGACAAACTGATTGCGCACATCGCGACCTACCGGGGGGGGTGGCCGCCAGGCTGCTCACCATGGTGCGCGACGAGGAGACGGGGCTGCACGCGTCCTGCTACTCCCTCGAGCAGGCGACGCTGGCATTCCTCGTCCGGGCCCAGCGGGCCGGCGACGTCCGGTCGGACGTGCGGGTCGAGGAGGTGATCTCTCTCGTGACCGCCATCGGCTGGATCCGGGAACAGGCGCCGGAGCGGGCGGACCACGCTCGACCCCTGCTCTCGATCATGACCGATGGCCTGCGGGTTCAGTCCCGGCCGACGACCGATGACACCCCGGGATCTTATAAAACGGAGCACCACCCCGGTACGGGATCATAGACGACGGATCACGACGGATCACGACGGATCACGACGGATCACCCGGGGGAGGCGGTGCCATGGGCGGCGCGGGCGTGATCGTGGATCGTGTCGAGCGGGCTGTCGATCTTCTGCGGTTGGTCGCTCGTGCTCGGGCCACGGACGGACAGACGGGTAAGAGCGGCCCGTGCGGGAACTGGTACTCCGAAGGATGTGTATCCGCAGACCCCGATGAAGGGAGCCGATCAGATGACCACGACAGCCGAGACCGGGAACGTCACCGGCACGAAGGACGCCCAGTACGACCTGCTGTGGTTCACGGAGCGGTGTCTGAGCAACGCGCTGCGGCTGGAGACCTACATCGGCGACGCCGAGCGCGACGACGACCAGGAGCTGGCTAGCTTGTTCCGCCGGGCGCAGAACGAAAGCCGCAAGGGCGCCGAGGAGGGCAAGCAATTGCTGCGCAACCGGCTCTGACCCGGCCCCTCTCACCTCCTCCGGTGGCTCCGGTTCCCCCGGTGCCCGGCCGCGGAGACGACCGACCGGCGTACGGTCCGCAGTGTCTTGCCGGTCGGTCGCCACGATCGCCGAGTGCGGTCTCGCAGGTTTCCCCACACGGGTGCCCTGGACATCATCCCCGGTCAACCCCAACCGAAACCCACGATGGCGCTACATACTGTAAGTAGGTCAGGTGACGGGCGGATCAGGGTGACTGGCGGATCGGTTCGCGTGAGCGGAGCGCGCGAGGTGGCGCCAGACCAGGGCGGGTCAGACCGTGTCGAAGTCGGCCACGAGGAGGTCGGCTACGACGACGTGGCCGTTGCGCAGCGATTGGCGGTGCCGAACCGGCACCGCCAGTCGCCGGGCGAGCGTGAGCAGGTCGTCGTCGCGGCGGACGGTGAAGCCGTGGGCGGCGAGCATCCGACGCATCGCGGCGGGGGTCCATGCCGAGCGGTTGGGTTCGCGGGCCATGGGATCGGGGCGCCGTGACACAATAGTCAGCACCCGTGCCGCCAGCCGGCCGAGAAGCGCCGAGAGCGCCGGCGCGTGGTAATGAACGATCAGGCGGCTTCCCGGGGTCGAGCGCCCCGCCACGACCCGGGTCGTGGCGGCGACCTGGCCACGGGTGAGGTAGGGTACGACACCCTCCCAGATCCAGACCGTCGGCACCGTCGGCCGATGCCCCACCGACGTCAGGGCCGCGTCGAGGTCGTCACGGCTGAAGTCCACCGGCGCAAAGCGCGGTGCCGTTCCCGGCGGCCCCGCGTCCCCGAGCCGATCCGCGTCCCCGAGCCGGTCGAGCTTGTCCCGCTGGGACGCCGGATGATCGACCTCGAATACGGCGACGCCGGCGAGCTCCGGCATCCGCCAGGGCCGTCCGTCCAGGCCCGCGCCGAGAACCACCAGTTGCTCCGCCCGCCGCACCTCCCGATCGCCGTCGGCCCCACCGACGGCCTCCCGGAGGGCCTCGTCGATGGCGACGGTACGCGGCACCATCACCTCACCGCAGGCCCGCACCATCTCAAACTCAAGCCGCGCCCCCACCCCCGCGGCGGGACACCACCGCGCACCCACTCGACAACGCCCCGTTCGTCGGCGCGCAGAAACATCATCGCTGTCGGATCGTCGAACCGGTCGACAGCGATGCGCCCGTGCGCGACGGCCCGCCCCTGGCACACCAGCACCGCGGTCCGGCTCGCACCCCCGTGACCGCCCATGGGCCGATGTCCCCGCACTCTTCCACGATTGCATGCCACTACCGCAGGGGCACCCACAGGCAAGAAGGTGATCATCGGCCCGTCGCGCTCGCCATCGGCGGCCATGCCCGGGTGAGCGTGCTGGAAGCCGTGCACATCCACCTCGGCCTCCACCTCGGCCTCCACCTCGGCCTCCACCTCGGCCTCGAGGTCCCCGTCCCGCGCGCCCCACAACCGCAGGCCGTTCACCGAAAGTGTCGATGGTTGCGGTGAAGCAGGCGGCAGCGTGAATCGCGTGCACGACAACGCTGCCTCCGTACCCACTACAGTAGGCCGTCCATTGCCAATACACCCTGGTCACAGGGGGCGCGCCAGCATGCCCACCGAAGAGACCCACACCGGGTCCGGATGGCAGGATCACTCCAGGAGACCGTCGGCGTTCTCCCACCGTTACATTCGTCGTTCCCGTCCCGCGCNCCGTCTCCCCGGAAAGGGGCCAACACCCTGATGGCCGAGCAGTCCCCCCGTCGCAGCATCGAGTCCTGGGCGCACGACCTGCCCGTGAGCTTCGTGGAATGCCGCACCATGGGACACCGCTGGCAGCCCCACAGCGCCACCTGGGACCGTGAGGCCCGCGCCTACCACGTCATCCACGCCTGCGACCGCTGCCGCACCCAGCGCAAAGCCTGGTGGACCCGCAACGGCGAGGTCACCGCCGCCGGCTACACCTATCCCGAGGGCTACCTCACCCGCGACGTCGGCTATGTCGGAGCCGACGGCCGCGGTGTCCTGCGCACCGAGTACCTCACCCGCATGTTCAACACGACCACCCGGCGTGCCAACGCGAACGGCCACGGGGACGCGGCACCGGAGTCCTGAACGAGACCCGGCCGACAACCCCGAAAGCTGCGACAAACTCGTCCAGGCCGGCCGACGAGAGCATGNCCCCANCCNCCCGCCGCACGGACCCGGGCGGCGGACCCGGTGGCCTCCACCGGGTCCGCCACTGGCGGCGGCCGGCGGGGCGTGTCGCGGGGCATGTTCCACCTGGTTACCGTCGGAGACGGTGGGCAGGCATCCGACATGATGCGTGCCCCGAAAACCGGTGTCCTGGCCCGCCTGACCAACACGGCGCGCCAGGAACAGAGCGAGTACGCGGGCAACGAGCCCCGCCCGCTGCGCAGCTATCTTGCCACCCTGTCGGCGTATGGCGGGTTGTGCGCGGCTCTCGGGCTGATCGGCCGGGNGTCCGGTGCGGTCCTGCCCGAGCGGTTCGCGGTCTCCGACCTGGTTCTCGTCACGATCGCCACGCACAAGCTGAGCCGCATTCTCACCAAGGACCCGGTGACGAGCCCGCTGCGCGCCCCCTTCACCCGCTTCCGCGGCACCGCGGGACCGGCGGAACTCGCCGAGGAGGTCCGCGAGCATCCCCCGGCCCGGCACAGCGTGGGTGAGCTACTCACTTGCCCGTTCTGCACCGCGCAGTGGATGGCCACCGGCTTCGTCTTCGGCCTGGTCGTCGCGCCTCGGCCGACGCGGCTCGCCGCATCCGTCTTCACGGTGGTCACCGGCTCCGACCTACTTCAACTCGTCTACGCGAACGCGCAACAACGGGCCACCAGGGGCTGACCATTCCCGCCCGGGTGGTGGGTGTTGCACCCAGATCACGGGAACTGGCGGCGCAGTGATGATGTGTGACGTGCGTACGCGCATGCGCACGCCCGTACATCTGCGCGTGCATACTCCAGAAGAATTGGGTCCGGTCCCATCGTGAGAGCCGGCTGCACGTGCAGACGTTTGAACCCCGCGGTGCCCGGCGAGAGACCAAGGGCCATGGCGGACAACCTGCGCGAACTCCCTCGCTGGACCGCCGACCGCGAAGGCCTGGAACGGGTCCGAAGAACTCAAATCATCAAAGCATCGCCGAACGGCGGTCCGTGTGTCACGTCTCAGCCGGCGCTCGTGTTGAAATAGGCACGGAAGAGGGGCCCGAGGCGCCAAGCTGTTCATCTGGAGCGCCGTGGCGAGAGTATGGACAGAAACTTACCGAATGTCACCGTAAGACGCAGAGGCGGCACCGATAGTGATACCGATGGTTCTCGCCGGTCGACCTTCGTCCGCCATGGCCGCCGTGGGTGGCTCCGGACAAGCTGCGTGAAGAGGGGTGCGTGATGGAGTCCTCGGCTGACCAGTCGAGCTGGTCGGACGTGTGGTCGCATATTCCGGCCGCGAATCCGCAGCAATCCGGCCCGCTATGGGCGTTGGCGGTCCTCATCGGACCGGATCGGGCGGTGGAAGGTGTCGTCGGATTCTTCGTGACACCGGCCGAGGCGAACCGGCACGCCCGGGCGGGGGGCTACGAGAGCTGGCTGGTGATTCCGGCGCTGGACCTGCACGGGGCGGGTGGGCCGGTAGCGGTCCTGTGACCGGTGGACCGCCCGATCGCGGCGTCGGCCCGAGCCCCCGCGGAAGCCCTTCTTCGGGAGAGGGCACACTGGTATTCCGACGTACCGCTCCTCCACTCCTCCACTCCTCCGCTACCCCCGCTACCCCGCTACCCCCGCATGCGGCGATGCGACACCCACGGCACCGACGACAGATCGACCACAGGCCCATCGACCACAGGCCGGAAGCGGCCATGAACCCCTCTCCGACCATGGGCTCTCCCCGGACTCCTCCTCCCCCGGGTGCCCCGCGATCGCCGGGCGTCCCACAATCGAAGGTGTAATCGAAGGTGCAGATGACGGCCGGCCCCCTCTACGCGCTCTACACCCGTCGCCTGCGTCGGCAGGTCANGGCGGGTCCACTGCCTGCGCACGTCGGGCTGGTCATGGACGGCAACCGCCGCTGGGCCCGCGAGATGGGCATGGCGAATCCGAGCCTCGGCCACAAGTACGGCGCCGAGCACGCCGAGGACGTCCTGTCCTGGTGCGAGCTTGTCGGCATCAAACACGTCACCGTGTTCGTCTGCTCGACGGAGAACCTGCAGCAGCGCGGGGACGCCGAGGTCGCCTTCCTCATGCAGGTGATCGAGCAGGTGGTGGCCGACCGGCTCGGGCGGCCGGACGCCCGCTGGCAGGTCCATCTCGCGGGCATGCTGGACACGCTGCCGGACAGCACGGCCCGTGTCCTCAAAGAGGCCGTGGAGACAACCCGCAGCGTCACGACCGGCGCCCACGTCACCCTCGCCGTCGGGTACGGGGGTCGCCAGGAGGTCATCGAGGCCCTGCGCGAGCTGCTGCACGAGCGGGCCGAGGCCGGGGACTCGCTGACCGACGTCGCGTCGACGCTGACCGTGGACGACATCGCCCAGCACCTCTACACCGCCGGCCAGCCCGACCCCGATCTGGTGATCCGCACCAGCGGGGAACAGCGGCTGTCCAACTTCCTGCTCTGGCAGAGCGCCTACTCGGAGCTGTATTTCTGCGAGGCGTACTGGCCGGCGTTCCGTGAGATCGACTTCCTGCGCGCCCTGCGCAGCTTCGCCGCCAGGGAGCGACGCCACGGCGCCTGATCCACCGTCTGGCCCGCCCATGAGCAGCCCCCGGCCCGTCTCCTGAACCGCCCTTGAGCCACTCCTGAGCCACTCCTGAGCCCGCCCCCTGGACGGCGGACTGCGCGCGTCGGGTTTCCGCTTCCCGTTGCCCGATCATTTCTTCCTTCGCCCGGCCCCTCCCCCCTTCGTTCCTCCTTTCCTCCTTTCCTCTCTTGAGCGGAGCTGGTATCCCGCCGGGCAGGAAGATCGTTCAGGCGGTCAACGCCGGCCATGGGCCACCTATGGGCTTCAGGGATGTGTCGAGCACCCAGCGCATCGTCGTCGTCCGACGGCTGGTCACCCGCCCGGTCGGCCGCATCCTGCCCGCGGAAACGCCCAGTGGTGCCATTACCGCAAGTAAGTGCTTATTGCGCCATCAGCGAACTACCATCGAGTCTCCGTCGCTCTGGTGCAAGCCTGTCGCCTGTCGGGACCTGAGGTCAGACATAAACGGAGCATCAATGGCATCCGCCACCAGCGTCCACAAGGGTTGGAAGATCTTCTTCACCAGAGAGGAGACCGAGATGGTCGCTAACGGCGTCGACATAGCTGCGATAGTTTCGGCCGTCATACCCGAGCCGGCCACCGCCACGGTGGCGTCAGTGGCCCCGCGAATCCTCGCTTTTTATGCGAATCGCGCTCTCAAAATCAACAAGAGGCTCGGACTCGAGGTCAATATGCCCAGCCCCAATTTCCCCGTCCGCACCGAAACCATCGGGCCCCCGGTGTGGCCTTTCCGAATCTAGCCATGATCAAAAATGGCGGTCGGAACGTCGTCAACACCGTTGATTATCTTGTCTGCACTCCCAAGAGGCGCCGAGATACCTGACCGCCGCTGGCGATGAACCGACCATCGCCGGCGATGGGACCGGCGGTAGTCGGGACGCGGGTGGAATGCCACAACCACCCGCGCCCCGACCGTCCGGCCCAGCCCGCGCCGGGATCAGGCCTGCGCCGGGATCAGGCCGGAGAGCATGGATCGTCCTGGTCCGTCAACTCGCCGCTACTGCTGCACCTGTTGCCGGAACCAGCGGACGACCGCGGCCGTACCGGCCTTGTTGGAGTCGAGATGACCGACGTTGGGTCCCAGGTTGATGATCGGGGCGTCGGCGCCACGTGCCAGGAACGCGGCCTGGCAATGCTCGCTGTTGGCCCGCGGAACCTGATGGTCGGCGCCGCCGACGAAGAGCCGGACCGGCGCCCTCGGGTTCCAGTTCGAACAGGTATGGTCCGCCGCCCACAGCCCCACGGCCAGCCCGTCCCAGGGGTTGCGGAGCAGGTCGAAGCCGTGCGGGGTGAGCAGCTTGCCGGTGGTCGCCGGCAGGCCGGCGAGGATCTGCTCCCCGGTGTGCTTGCCGTCGAAGAGCGTCGCGACCTTCGGATCCTGGAACACCTCCGCGGGCGAGCGGTACAGGTGGTACAGGCGGTTCCAGGAGACGAGGAAGAAGGCGGTGTAGCCGACACCGAAGGGCCATGCGACCTGCCCGTTCAGCCATGCCGGCAGCTCCACGGAACGCAGGTCATAGGCTCCGCTGACGGGCGCCAGGGCACCGAGCCGGAACGACGGGTCGGCGCCGGCCCACAGTGCCTTCCCCAGTCCCGTGGCCGCCGAAGCGCCCTGGGAGAACCCGGTGACCAGCACATCCCGTTTGAACTTCCGGCCTTCACGCGCGGCGACGGTGCGCGCCGCACGGAGCAGGTCCAGCGACGCGCTGGTTTCCGAGGGGACATCCAACCACGGATGGTCACCCGGCCCGACGCCGTAGCCCAGGTAGTCGGGGGCGACCGCAGCGAACCCGGCGGCGGCGTAGGTGAGGGCCGGGGCCTGCCCCCAGGAGTTGGCCTCCAGATCGGTCGCGGTCGACGGGGCGTCCGCGCGGTTGATCTCGGTGCCGTGGGCGTAGGAGACGACCTGCAGCCAGCGGTCCTCGGTGCGCGGCAGCGCCACCAGGCCGCTGGCGGTCGTCCGACGTCCACGGGGGTCGATCGTGTAGTACACGACCCGGTAGGTCCGCACCCCCGACCGGATCACCTCCGGATCGGCGTCGAACCCGGTACTGGCCAGGACCGCCCGCACATACTCCGCCGACAGGACCCGTAGCCGTTTGACGGAGACCACATCCCCGCGGTAGGAGGATGTGTGGTGCCAAGCCGCGGTCGGCCCGGTGGCCGCGGCGGGGTCGATGAGGGCGCTGGTCGTCGCGGCGGCCGTCGCCGCGGTCGTCGCGGCGAGGACGAGCCCGATGACGGTCCGGCGCCGCCGGGAGCGCCGTCCCCTCCTCACGATGTCCTGCTGCCCGTGACCTACCAGCCGCGCGTGACGTCTCCGCGGCGCGTGGCCTCCTTCCTGGCCTTCTTCCTGGACATGACCCGTTTCCCGCGCGTGACCCGTTTCCCGCATGTGACCTCCTTCCCGCACGCGGCCCATTTCCCGCGCGTGGCCGATTTCTCGCATGTGACGCCCCAGTGGCACATGACTTCTTTTCTGCACGTGGCCTCTTTCCTGCATGTGGCTTCCTTCCCGCGTGTGCATTGCGATGCCGGTGACGCTAGAAGTGGGCCTGTCGCCACGCCGGTGATCCTAAAAGTGGGCCTGTCCAGGATGAATGCGGTCAGCGGGTCGAGCCGGGCGGTGAAAACCACCGCGCACGGGATTCGGACGGCTCACCGGCTCTCGCCGGATCACCCTCCCTATAATGTCTTCGGACAGACCATCTACGCGAGGGGTTATCATCCGGCACACGCTAACGCCACTCGGCGACGGCCGGACCGCGGTCGTCCACCGGTTGGAGATCGCCGGCCCGGGAGTCGACGAGGTGGGCCCGGAGCTGGGTCCACAGATCAGCGAGGATTTCCCGGCGGCGATGGCGGACCTGTTCGCCGCCGCCCGGCTGCGCGGTGCCGCGCAAGGGGTCTCCGGGTCGTGACCCGGTTCGTGGGAAGCCCGGCGAGCAGTCCGGCCTCTATCGGCAGTCGATCCCCGGAAAGGGTCGCCGCGGCGACACCCGCGCCCCACCGCCGAGGGAGGCCGCGGGAAAGTGCTCCGGTGGTTGTTACCATGCTCCCCATGGGCTTCGGGAAAATCACGGCGTTTATCCCCTTGGAGGGAAATCTATAATGCTAGTGATGAAATCGGTCACGATTGCCCCGATCCGACCTCCGCCAGCTCCCCCGGGATGCGGGAAACCGCCCCGGAAACCGNGGAGCAGACGCAGCAGAACGAGCTGATCGGGCCGGCCGCCCGGCTGGCGACCTGGGTGTTCGTCGGCTGTTATCTGGTCTGCACCGTTCCGGTCTCCCCAACGGCCAGGGTGGGCATCCCGACCACAAAGATCCAGGTTTTTCTCTATTCCTTTCTCGCGGTGCTCTCCCTGGTCTCGCGCCGCAACGGTGCCACCTTCGTCCACAGCGCGCTGCGCAGCCTGTCGGCCGTACTTTTCATCGCGGCGGTCATGTGCTTTTACTCCCTTGCCCCGATGGGCCCGATGGGCCCGATGGGCCCGGACGGCGCGGCCGAATACCTCGCGGCAAGCCTGCGGTTCGGCGTCTTCTACGCCTCGATCGCCGTCTTTGCGGCATTCTTCTTCGATCGCCGCCACCTCGAACACGTCTTCTGGCGGATGTCATTGGGCTGCGCGTGGATCGCCTTGGCCGGCTATGCCGTCGCCGCCGTCCTACCGGCGCCGGTGTGGGTAGACGCCGGCTCCGGCGGCACGCCCCGGCTGCGCGGGCTGCTGGCCGAGCCCTCGTCCTGGGCCCCGGTCATCTCCGTGCTGATCCTGCTGGCGGTCCGGCGCAGGTCGTGGCGAAACCTGGCACTCGTCGTCCTCGCCGGTCTGCTGACCAAATCNCCCACGGTCCTGCTCACCGCCGCTATCAGCCTGATCTTCTGTTATCTCAACGGGATTCGAGCGGTGGCTGCCCGGGGCCGCCGGACGATCGTCCTCGCCGCCGTCCTGCCACTGACCGTCGTCGGGATCGGCCGGATCGACCCGACCGGCTACCTGGCCAGCAACAACGGCCTGACGGTCGCGTTCGGCCGGCTCGTCGCCGGACTCGATGCGCTGGGCGATGACACGGCACCCGCCACCGCCAACGGCCGTTACACGAGCGCGCGGATCGTCATGGCCGAGGCTCGGCAGAACGGTCATCCGAACATCGGCTACGGCCCGAACTCGAACTCCGTCTATCTCGCCCAGAAATACGGTGACGACCGGAACTACGCGGCCAACTCCCTCTACGTGACCTGGCTGTTCGACTTCGGTCGGATCGGCGCGTACGCTTTGTTGGCAGCGATCTTCCTGGTCCTGCTGCGGCTGGTCAAACGGCCGGCATCGGCCGCCCTCTTCATACCCTTCCTGGTCGCTTCCCTCATCAACTCCGCGCAGGGTTTCGAACTGTTCAAGTTCGCCTTCGTCCCCGTCCTGCTCTACCTGTTCGGCTGGGAGCGCCGCATCCNCCCCGGCAACCGCCGTCAAGAACCCGATCTCGCACGACGCAGACCAGCCACCCCCGCAGGCGCCGCGGACGCTCTGCCCCGGCGGGGGGCTTCCGCCGGCAGATCGACGCCGGCGACGGCCTGATCCAGCCGCCGGAACACACCCCTGCGCCGGGGCTTCGAGTGGGCGCATCTGACACCCTCGCGTCCTGGATCGACCGATACGCCCAGCCGGGCGACCCATTGGACCCGCCCACAGGCCGGACCGGGCACAGGAGCGACCAGATGATCATATGGACCCGCCCCCACCGTGGCTGACCGGCCGTTGGATACCTCCGACTCGCCCGTGCCGGCCCGGTCTCAGCCTGCCTCCAGGCGGATGATCAGGGATTTCGAGGTGGGGGTGTTGCTGCGGGCGGCGGTGCTGTCGAGGGGGACCAGGACGTTGGTCTCCGGGAAGTAGGCGGCGGCGCAGCCGCGGGCGGTCGGGTAGGCCACGACGCGAAAGTTCTCCGCGCGCCGGTCCATCCCGTCCGTCCAGACCCCAACGAGGTCGACGTGGGTGCCGTCGGCGATACCGAGGTCGTCGAGGTCGTCCGGGTGGACGAACACGACGCGCCGGCCGCGGCGCACCCCGCGGTACCGGTCGTCCATGCCGTAGATCGTCGTGTTGTACTGGTCGTGGGAGCGGACGGTCTGCAACAGCAGGTGTCCCGGCGGGACCCGCAGCACCTCACAGGTGTTGACCGTCAGCGCGGCCCGCCCGCTCGGCGTCGGGAACGTCCGGCTGTCCCGCGGCGGGNGCGGGNGCGGGNATCCCCCCAGCTCGGCCAGGCCCGCCTCGTAATCGGTGAACCCGGGGACGACCCGGGCGATGTGGGCGCGGATCCGCCGGTAGTCCCCGGCGAGCCCCACCCGGTCCGCTGTCCCCGATTCGGCCACCTCCGGCTGGCCGGCCAGGGTGGCCGCCGCGACGCCGCAGACGATCGCCACCTCCGAGCGCAGCCCCGGGCCGGCCGGCGCCAGACCGCCGCGGGAGGCGTGCACCATCCCCATCGAGTCCTCGACGCTGACCTGCTGCGGTCCGGCGGCCTGCACGTCGATCTCCGTACGGCCCAGCGCCGGCAGGATCAACGCCGCCCGGCCCGTCACCACATGCGACCGGTTCAGCGTCGTCGACACCTGGACCGTCAGCCGGCACGACCGCATCGCCGCCTCCGTCACCGCGGTGTCCGGGCTCGCGGCCACGAAGTTCCCGCCCATGCCGAGGAACACCCTCACCCGGCCGTCGCGCATCGCCCGGATCGTCCCCACCGCATCGAACCCGTGGCGGCGCGGCGGGGTGAAGGCGAACTCGGCCACCGACCGCTCCCCCACCGGCGGATCCGGCCACGCGCACCCCGGACAGTCAAACCCGTGATCCTGGTTCACCAGCCGCAACGTCCGCACCCCCGGGCCGGCCCCATCCGCTCCCACGACCGCGCCACCGCATGCCCCANCCCCGCCAGCCCCGCCGCCGCCGACGCCGGCTCCTCCACCCGCAGGTCGGCGTCCTCGTCACCGCCGGCCCCGGCACGCACCCCGGCCCCGGCACGCNCCCCGGCCGCCGCTTCGAAAGCCTCACTCCGCCTACGCGACATGACTGACACCCCCATGAGGACAGGCACCGGCACCGGCATTGAACCGGTACCAACATTGAACCGACAGCGGGCCAGGGCCCCGCTACCCCTTGTCTTTCGTTAGCCGCTAATGTTTTGTAGGGGTACCGTTGCAGCCGCAACGGCCACCGCCCCATTAGTCGATCATCGACCTGGAGGTCCCGTGACCGCGCCATCCCCGTCCGACGTCGCTCCGCTGCCTCTGGCCGCCGGCACCTGGACGCTCGACCCCGCGCACTCGGGCGTGAACTTCCAGATTCGCCATCTCGGCGTCACCAACGTCCGCGGGCGCTTCGACACGTTCTCCGCGACGCTGTCGGTCGGCGACACCCTGGAGTCGGTGTCCGTCGGCGCCGAGATCGACCTGGCCTCGATCAACACCAACCAGCCCGACCGGGACGCGCACCTGCGTTCCGCCGACTTCTTCGACCTCGCGTCCCATCCGTCCATCACGTTCACCTCGACGTCCGTCACGGGCAGCGACGAGGAGTACGAACTCGCCGGCGATCTCTCGATCAACGGCGTGACCAGACCCGTCACCCTGGCGGTCGAGTTCTACGGGGTCGACACTCACCCCGTAGATGGCCGCGTCCGGTCCGGCTTCGCCGCGACGACCGAGATCCGCCGCGGCGACTATGGCATCACCTTCAACCTGCCGCTCGGTGCCGGCAGGCTCGCCCTCTCCGACAAGGTCAAGATCGAGCTCGACCTGCAGTTCATCGCCCCCTGATCAACCCGGCTCCCCAACCGGTCCCGCGCCGTCGCGAGCCCGCGCCCCGAGATCATCCGGGCTCGCGACGGAGGCCGCGGGCACCTCCACCGGCCCGGCAAGCCCCGGTCAGCAAGCCCCGGTCAGGGGGTCCTGGGACACGGCGGCTCCCCGCGCGCGACGAGATGCTCCTGCGCCCACACCTCCAGCTCGTGCAGCGCCGTGCGCAGCCCCTCGCCCCGCCGGGTGAGCCGATAACGCGTCGCCACCGGCGGCCCCTCGAGAACCTCACGCTCCACGAGGCCGGCCTGGACGAGTTCGGTGAGGCGGCCCGACAGCATCCGCTCGCTCACCCCCGGCACCAGCTTCGCTATCTCGGAGAACCTCGCCGGGCCAGCCATCAGCGTACTGATGATCAGACCGCTCCACCGCTTCCCCAGCAGCGCGAAGACCGGAGTCAGCGCCTGACAGCTCACGCCGTCCTCCGGCCTCGCAACCATCCGGTCATAGTAGGTGCCCGACGCATCACGGGTGCCTCGGCGCAGCGCAGGTCACGACGCAGCGCAGGTCACGACGCAGCGCAGGTCACGACGCAGGACAGGGTCACGACGCAGGACAGGGTCACAGCGCGCTGGGCGGGTCCCCCGGGCCTGCGGCTACGGTTGACCCGCCACATCCTCGCACTGAGCCATCAGGTCGATCGGATAGCGATCCGGCACGGGAGCGAGGTGAAGATCGGGTAGGGACGGGGGCGGCTTGCGATCGCAGATTGCGTCGGGACTGCGGGTTACGTGGTGGTCGCGGCAGGACAGGCGCCCGACCGGCGGCCGCATCGTCCCCTCCGGCATCGTCCGGTCGGGCATCGTCCGGTCGGGCGCCGTGCGATCCCGTCCCGTGTCACCCCGTGTCGCGTTGACGGCCGTCGCGCTGGTCGGCCTGATCGGGCTGGTCGGCACCGGTTGTGACGGCTCATCGCCCGCGGCGGGTAACCGGCCGTCGGCCGGTACCGACGCGTCGGGCGGGTCCGGGAGACCCACGGAGCCGGACACGCCCGCCGGGTTCGACGTCAAGGCCGAAAACGCCCGGCCCGGCGCCGACTGCGGGCTGGCCCGGCTCGGCGAGGGCCACGCGGTCGAGGGCTGGCTGGACCGGGTCGGCGTCGACCCCGGTCAGCCCGTACGGTTGTTCGCCTCCACCACGGCGAGCCGGCTCGCCGTCTCGGTGTTCCGGATCGGCTGGTACGGCGGCCACACCTGCCGGCTCATCACCCGGCGGGAGGAGCTGCCCGGCCGGGTCCAGCCGTCGGCGGCGATGAACGCGACGACGAACACCGTGTCGGCCGCGTCGTGGGCCCCGACCGTGACCTTCGACACGGCGACGTGGCCGCCGGGCGACTACCTGTTCCGCCTCGACAGCAGCAACGGATTCCAGTCGTACGTGCCGTTGACGGTGCGCAGCCCGTCCGCGCAGGGCAGGATCGTGATCCTCAACTCGGTCACCACCTGGCAGGCGTACAACGCCTGGGGAGGCTACAGCCTTTACCACGGGCTGCGGGGTTTCGCCGACCGCGCCCGCGTCGTCTCGTTCGACCGGCCCTACGGCTACGGCGACGGTGCCGCGGACTTCACCGGGAACGAGGCGCCCCTGGTGACGCTGGCAGAGCGGCTCGGCCTGCCGCTCGCCTATGCCACCGACATCGACCTGCATGCCGAGCCGCGGCTGTTCGACGGTGCCCGCGCGGTGATCNCGCTGGGGCACGACGAGTACTACTCGCCGCGGATGCGGGCGACGCTGACCGCCGCCCGGGACGCCGGGGCGAACATCGCCTTCCTCGGCGCCAACGCCGTATACCGCCGGATCCGGCTCGCGCCCACGCCCCATGGGCCCGACCGGCTGGAAACGGGCTACAAGGTCGCCAACGAGGACCCCCTGTACGGGCGGGACAACAGCCAGATCACCGCGAACTGGCCGTCGCCGCCGAACGCCGACCCGGAGAGCTCGCTCACCGGCGGCATGTACCAGTGCAACCCGGTGCACGCCGATCTGGTGGTGACCAACCCCGGTCACTGGCTGCTGGCCGGCACGGGGCTGGCGGCGGGCAGCCGGATCCCGGGCATGATCGGGTCCGAATATGATCGCGTCGATCCCAACCGGCCGACGCCACAGATGATCGAAGTGCTGGCCCACTCGCCGGTGGCCTGCCACGGTCAGGCCGACTACTCCGACGTCAGCTACTACACGGCGCCGTCCGGGGCCGGTGTCTTCGACGCCGGCACCAGCGCGTGGGTGTGCGCCCTGCTCGATGTCTGCGGGCCGGGCGCCCATGGGGAGCCGGTGCAGCGGTTCGTCACCCAGGTCACCACCACCCTGCTGCAGGCCTTCGCCGCGGGGCCGGCCGGGCGGGTCCACCCCGCGGCCCGGTCCGTCCCGGCCGAGGCCCGCAGCACGCCGGTCACCGGCAGCGAACGCTGACCCGAAACCCCGTTGTGCCGCCGTCTGCCTGCCTGCCCACCTGCCCGTCTGCCTGCCTGCCCGTCTGCCTGCCTGCCCACCTGCCCGTTTGCCCCATCCGCTCCGATCCAGGGCCTACTCGTCTAGAGTCACCCATCGCACGCGTAACGCCGTAGATCGTTCGCCGGACATCCGCGATGCCGGCGAACGCTGTCGAAAGTAGGTAGTGGATGTCTTCGATGATCGCCAGACCGGCGGGCCGCGCATCACGATGGGGAATCGTCCTGCTGGTGGCGCTGCTCCCGGCCGTGCTGCTCGGGGCGTGCAACTCCTCGAACGGCGGCTCCAAGACCGTGCAGGGCGCCACGGCATCCAGCTCGACGGGCACCGACGACGACTCCGAGTACAGCGGTGCCTGCCCGACGGGCGGCAACAGCAGGGCCTTCGCCAAGACGCGGTTCGCGGTGCACGCGGGCCTCGCGCTCGGGGCCTTCCACCGGTACATCTACAAGCCGGCGAAGAACGGCGGCTTCCGATCCGGAGCCCCGAAACGGAAACGTACCTACGCCAAGGCCGCGGTCGCCGGCGTGTTCACCGTCCACGAACTCAAGGTCGCCAAGAAGTTCGCCCTGGCCAACCCGTCACTGTGCAACGCGGTGCAGTCAATCAGCGACAAGTTCAACACCCTCACCGGGAAGTTGAAGAACGGCACCGCGACGGATGCCGACATCAACTCCGAGGAGAACCTCTTCACCGCTTTCCAGCAGACCGCCGGACAGGCCGGTTTCGGCTTCACGGAGAAGAACGTCACGGTGCCCGGCGCCGGCTGAGTTCCGCTCCGCCCCGCCGCCCCGCCGCCCCGCCGCCTCGCCGTTCCGCCCGGCGGGCCCTGGTGGCGACCCGCGGACGATCGGCCCGGTCCCGCCAATCCGCCAATCATGCAGTGGAGTTAGATAAGCGTGACAGGGTGCGATGGGGCGAGGGAACCATCGGACGTCGGGGCGCGACGGGGGAGTCATGGCCGGTGGACCGGAGTGCCGTTCGGCGACGGACCGTCCCGGCAGTGCCGCGCATCACCGGAGTGGCCGAAGTAGCTGGCCGGGCTGGCGGGGCCGGCCGGGCTGGCCGGGCCGGCGGGGCCGGCTGCGTGGCACGGCCGACCGGTCCCCGGGTGCGTCCCGGCTGCCTCCCCGGCTTCTCGTCGCGGGGTTCCTCCTGCTCGTCGCGGCCTGGGTCGCCACCAACCCGCCGGGGTTCGGCCCCGACGAGCCCGCCCACTTCGTGAAGGCGGTCGGCGCGGGCACCGGACAATGGACGGGAACACCCGGCAGGCTGGCACATCCGTCGTTCGGCAACGGACCGGGCCGCGCCGAACGGATCGACTGGATCNATCGCAACAGCCGCGTCTTCGCCCTGCCCGCCGGGCTCAACCCTGGCGCGGCGGGGTTGCCCTGCGACCTCTTCCGCGACTGGGTGTCCGTCGCGTGCCTCGACCGTCCGCGCCCCCGGCCGCCGGCGACGCGGGCCCTCAGTTACGTGGGCACCTATGAGCCCTATCTCTACGCGGTCGAGGGTGCCGTGATGATCCACACGCACACGGCGGACGGCGCGCTCTACGCCGGGCGGGCGACCTCGGCTGCCATCGTGGTGACGCTGTTGACGATCATTATCTTCGCCTCCTGGGATTCCCGCGCCGGACTGCTCTCGGTCGGCGGCGTGCTGCTGGCGGTCTCGCCGATGGCGTTGTTCCTGGGTTCCGTCCTCGGCACGAACGGGATGGAGATCGCGGGCGCGACCGCGTTGTTCACCCTGGCGCTGCGACTCGGTCGACCGGGCGCGCCGCCGAGGTGGATCTGGCCCGCCCTCGGCCTCGTCGCCGCGCTGGTGGCGTTGTCCCGGCCGTCCGGTCCCCTGTGGGTGCTGCTCNCCCCGATGATCGCCGCCGGTCTCGCGGCCCCCCGCGCGCGGGCGCGGGCCGTCGATGCGGTACCCGCCGTCGAGCAGCCCCGGCCGGTCGAGCGGCCCCGGTCAACAGAAGGGACCCAGCCAACGGAGGGGCCCCGGCGGCACCGGCTGGTCGGGTGGCTCTCGGTTCCGTGGATCGCCCTCGCCGTGGCCGGGGTCGTCGCGACCGCGGTCTGGGAGAGGCGCGTGCAGCCACACCCGGGGATACGCCGTGAGCTCGCGGAGCAGGGGCTGCGGCAGCTGTCGTCCGACGCGCCCGCCTGGGCACGGCAGTGGGTCGGGGTGTTCGGCTGGGCGAGCCTGCGGATGCCCTCGTTCGCCTACTGGACGTGGGGCGCGTGCCTGCTGGTCCTGCTCGGTGCGGCGTTCGTCGTGGGAACCTGGCGGCAGCGGATCCGCCTCGGCGCGGTGCTGATCGGCGTGGTGGCGGTGGCGGTGGTGCTCGACGTGCTGGTCCTGCGGCAGACGCGCTTCCCGGTTTACGGGCGGTACCTGCTGCNGATCGCGGTGCTGGTACCCCTGGCGGCCGGGGAGATCCTGACCCGGCGGGCCGCGCGTATCCCCGCGACCCTGCGCCGGGCGGGGCCCGCCGTCGCCGTCATGGCGGTGGTCGCGGTGCATGCCGTCGGCCTGTGGACGGACTGGCAGCGCAGCGCCGTGGGCAGCTATGGACCGGCCTGGTTCCTGGGCTCGTCGCAGTGGAATCCTCCGGGTGGCTGGGTCCCCTGGATGGCCCTGGCGGGAGCCGGTGCCTGCTGCCTGCTCGCCGCCGCGGCGGCCGGGCTGTGGCGGCCGGGCCGCGGCGTTCGCCCGCATCGCCCGGCGGCGGGGACGCGTCAGATCAGGGCCCGGCCGGTCCGGGTCACGAGATGTCCAGGACCTTCAGCGGCGCCGGCAGGACCGCATCGGCGACCCGCCGCTCCGCCGGCGACAGGCCCGGCAACCGGGACCTGATCAACTCCAGCGCGTCGTCATCACCGACCAGCCCGAAACCCTGCTCAATATCACTGACTGGCCCGGAAAATCGCTCAACTACCCGGCTGACGCTAGGCGCCGCCCATGAACCTCAACAGACATGTTGATGACGGAATAACAATCCATATGCCGGTTCATCGTTGGAGCGAAGTTCCGCCGCGGCAGATGGAGGCCATTGCGCTACACGGAGTCACGGCATGGCCGCTGCCGACGACGGGAGGGCCCCGGGTCCGGGTCCGGACCCGGAGGCCGGGGCCCTCCTCTCATCGCGTTATCGCGTGGGATCCCCCTCCTTGGCGTGGGACCCTCGCTCGGGTCTCGTCAGCCGAGGCTGGCGATGGCCTCGTTGAAGATCTTCGACGGACGCATGACGGCCGCGGCCTTGACGGGGTCGGGCTGGTAGTACCCCCCGATGTCGGCAGGCGAGCCCTGGACCGCGATCAGTTCGTCGACGATCGCCTTCTCCTGGTCGGCGAGCGTCTTGGCGAGACCGGCGAACGCCTCCGCGAGACGGGGGTCGCCGATCTGCGCGGCCAGCTCCTGCGCCCAGTAGAGCGCCAGGTAGAAATGGCTGCCGCGGTTGTCGAGGCCACCCAGCCGGCGGCTGGGCGACTTGTCCTCGTTGAGGAAGGTGGCGGTCGCGCGGTCGAGGGTGTCGGCGAGCACCTGGGCACGCGCGTTGCCCGTCGTCCGCGCGAACTGCTCGAAGCTGGCCGCGAGCGCCAGGAACTCGCCCAGGCTGTCCCAGCGCAGGTAGTTCTCCCTGAGCAGCTGCTGGACGTGCTTGGGCGCGGAGCCGCCGGCGCCGGTCTCGAACAGGCCGCCACCGTTCATGAGCGGGACGATCGAGAGCATCTTGGCACTCGTGCCGAGCTCCAGGATCGGGAACAGGTCGGTCAGATAGTCACGCAGCACGTTGCCGGTGACTGAGATCGTGTTCTCGCCGCGGCGGATCCGCTCCAGTGAGAACGCGATCGCGTCGACCGGAGCCTTGATCTCGATCCGCAGCCCGGAGGTGTCGTGCCCGGGCAGATACGCCCGGACCTTCTCGATCAGCCTCGCGTCGTGGGCGCGGTTCTCGTCGAGCCAGAACACCGCCGGGTCACCGGTGGCGCGGGCGCGCGCGACGGCGAGCTTCACCCAGTCCCGGATCGGCGCGTCCTTGGTCTGGCAGGCGCGAAAGATGTCGCCGGCGGCGACCGCCTGCTCCAGCACCACGGTGCCGGCCTGGTCGACGATCCGCACCGTGCCCGTGGTGGGGATCTCGAAGGTCTTGTCGTGGCTGCCGTACTCCTCGGCCTTCTGCGCCATCAGGCCGACGTTGGCCACCGAGCCCATCGTCGCGGGGTCGTAGGCGCCGTGCGCCCGGCAGTCGTCGATGGCGACCTGGTAGATGCCGGCGTAGCTCGAGTCGGGCAGGACCGCCAGGGTGTCCGCCTCCCGGCCGTCCGGGCCCCACATGTGGCCGGAGGTACGGATCATGGCCGGCATGGAGGCGTCGACGATGACGTCGCTGGGCACGTGCAGGTTGGTGATGCCGCGGTCGGAGTCGACCATTGCCAGGGCGGGGCCCTCGGCGAGCTCCGCGGCGAAGGAGGCCTTGATCTGCGCGCCCTCGGGCAGCGATTCCAGGCCCTTGAGGATACCGCCGAGCCCGTCGTTCGGGGACAGGCCGGCCGCGGCGAGCGTCGCGCCGTGGGTGGCGAACGTCTTCGGGAAGAAGGCCCGTACCACGTGGCCGAAGATGATCGGGTCGGAGACCTTCATCATCGTGGCCTTCAGGTGCACCGAAAACAGCACGCCCTCGGCCTTGGCCCGGGCGATCTGCGCGGTGAGGAACTCGCGCAGCGCGGCCACCCGCAGGACGGCCGCGTCCACTNCCTCGCCCGCCAGCACCGGCAGGGACGGGAGCAGGACGGTGGTGCTGCCGTCGTCACCCGCAAGCTCGATGCGCAGCGTGCCGGCCGCGGCGATGATCGTGGACTTCTCGGTGGAGCGGAAGTCGCCGGCGCCCATCGTGGCGACGTTCGTCTTCGAGTCGGGTGTCCACGCGCCCATCCGGTGCGGGTGGGTCCGGGCGTAGTTCTTCACCGAGGCCGGGGCGCGGCGGTCGGAGTTGCCCTCGCGCAGCACCGGGTTGACGGCGCTGCCCTTCACCTTGTCATAACGGGCGCGGATCTCCCGCTCCTCGTCGGTCTTCGGGTCGTCCGGGTAGTCCGGCAGCGCATAGCCCCGCTTCTGCAGCTCGACGATCGCCGCCTTCAGCTGCGGAATCGAAGCCGAGATGTTCGGCAGCTTGATGATGTTCGCCTCGGGCGTCCTGGCCAGCTCACCGAGCTCGACGAGCGCGTCCTCGATGCGCTGGGCCTCCTCGAGATCCTCGGGGAAACTGGCGATGATCCGCCCCGCCAGGGAGATGTCGCGGCTGTCGACACTAACCCCGGCCGTCGCGGCGTACGCCTGGACCACGGGCAGGAACGAGTACGTCGCCAGGGCCGGAGCCTCGTCAGTGTGTGTATAGATGATGGTCGAGTCAGTCACCGATACTCCGCTTCGCGTCTGTTTCATCTGGGTATCAAGGTATGCCCTGAACGCCCGCTCCACCGGGGTCCTCGCCGGGCCGGGGCTGTCGGCAGCGGCACCCCACCGACCAGCATGATCGCCATATCGGGTCTCCTCGCGCGCGGGGCTCGGTGACGCTCCGGACAACCCGGGCACGCGGTCGCCGACCGGTTCCGGACGGCCCGGCTCGCCGTCCACGGGGCCAACCTAGGAGCCAACTTCGGGGCCAACTTCGGGGCCAACCTCTCCAAACGCAACGCGACCATCTCCTCCGGACTCGCCGCGGTGGGGGCCGATGTAGCTTATTTCTTCGGCNATCGCGGCTGCCACCTCCGGATCAGTCGCCGGCCACCGGGTGCGGGTGGGACGGCGCGGGCAGGTGTCGGGCAGGTGTCGCGCAGGTGTCAGGTCCGGGCAGATGTCGGATCCGGGCAGATGTCAGCTACTGCCACCCGCGGTGGCGGACACGACGCGGAGCAGGACGGTCAGGCGGTCCCAGGCGACGAGGGTGGCATCGTCACGCTCCTGGGTGGGCGGTGCCGCGGCGAGAAGCTGCACGGTTTTCACCGCCGCATACAGGTACAGCGGTCGGGGCCGCCAGGCGATCAGCTGCGGGTACGTCTCGTCCAGCGCCCGGTGGACGAGGTACCGGGCCGGGGCGTCAGGTCGATGCTGCCCGGAATCCAGCTGGTGGAGGATGGCGGCGGCAGCATCGACCTCGTCCGCGTCCGGTATCCAGGCGTAGGTCCGCAGGGCGGTCTCCGCTTCGTTGAGCGCCTCGCCCGCGGCTGCTATCGGGTCTCCGTCGCCGTGGGGCACGGGCGGCGGGGCCCAGTCATCGTCGTCGTCGGTCATAGAACCACCGTCCCTCACCGCGGGCGTCCCGGGCTGGCGACTGACGTCCTCCCCGCTCTGAAAGGTGGGCATCCCGACTCCTACGCACCCACCAAAGGGGGCGTGGTGGTGAGGTTCGCGGTTCGTCGGCACAGCCGATGCCATGCCTCCCCGCGCGTTCACCGCACGTCCTGCGGCAATATTCTGGGCGGCGCGTTGATGTCGGCGTTGCGCCGAAACCCGCAGGCGACACCTGCGAAGATGACGCTACCCGCGACGCATCACCGGCCGTCGACCAGCGCGTAGAACTCATCTATCCACGCCGGTGCCCCAACTGCCCCCAGGAAAGTTGATGTGATGGACGACAACACGACCGCGCAACATCGCAAAGCGGTGATATTCCGTGAGCTACACGAGCAGGCCAGTCCGTTTGTCATGGCAAATGCCTGGGACGCCGGAACCGCGCGCCTGCTGACGCAGGCCGGCTTTGTCGCCATCGGAACCACAAGTGCCGGGCTGGCCTTCAGCCACGGTGTGGCCGACGGCGCGAACCTGATCGACCGCACGCTGACTTTTGCCAACGTCCGTGCGATCGCCGCCGCAACCCCGCTACCGGTCTCCGCCGACCTCGAGAGCTGCTTCGCGCAGACACCCAGGGACGTCGAGAAGACCGTTCTGCTGGCCGCCGAGGCTGGAGCCGTCGGGGGGTCCATCGAGGACGCCACCGGAATACCGCAGGCGCCGATCCTGGCCTTGGATGACGCCGTCGCACGAGTCGGCCACGCGGTCGCCGCCGCGCGAAGCCTGCCCTTCCCCTTCGTCATCACGGCACGCGCCGAAAACTTTCTCTACGGCCACCCCGATCTCGAAGATACGATACGTCGCCTTCAGGCGTACGCGGCGGCCGGCGCCGATGTGCTTTACGCCCCGGGCCTGCTGGGCCCGGACTCCATCCGCGAGGTCTGTAAGCGGGTCCAGGGCCCGGTGAACGTCC
The DNA here is from genome assembly GCF_000732115.1 of Frankia sp. CeD. Lineage (NCBI taxonomy): Bacteria > Bacillati > Actinomycetota > Actinomycetes > Frankiales > Frankiaceae > Frankia > Frankia sp. CeD. The sequence goes on along the minus strand of NZ_JPGU01000050.1, from coordinate 2,479 downwards.
TGGTGGGCCCGCCCCCGTTCCCGTCGGTGACCGAACTGGGCCTGCTCGGTGTCNGCCGCATCAGTTTCGGCTCCCTCCTGCCGCGTATCGCTCTCGCGGCCGTGCTGCGCGCGGCCCGGGAGATCCACGAAGAAGGTACGTTCTCATGCGCCGCCGAGGCGACACCCTATGCGCAGGCCAATCAGATGATGTCCTCGGAGGTGCGGTAGCGCGGGCAGAGGCGGCCGCTCTTCACGGCCGTACGGGTCCGGCGACAGGACCACCGGACCGTGCCGGCAGCACCACCGTCAGCGGTCCCCGGCCCATCGGCGGTCCGCTTCGTCCCATTCCTCGTTGCGCCTGTCCAACCCCTGCCGCCAGTTCTCGGCGTCCGAGGCACTGCCGTAGGGACCCAGGCGCCGATGACCGGGCGCATCCGGCGGGTTCTCCGCGCGTCCGTGGTCGAGACACCACCACCAGCCGGACGGGTTCCAGGCCGAACTGTCCACGGACCCGGACCCGGAACGGGAATGGGCCCGGCGGCGCGCCGCCATCCCTCGTAGCCATGTCCACATAGCCATCTCCTACCCGGGTCACGCCCGCCCGATCCCCACGCGGCGATGTCGTTCCGGCCGAGCCGGACTCACCCGATACGTCGACCGGCTCACCGGTTACGTCGACCGGCGGTAGGAAGACGATGATGCGAAGACGATGATGACGAGACGACAACAAGGAGACGACGATGAGCCACGAAACCACGCCGTCGCACGCCGTCGAGACCCGGCCGTTCCCACTGAAGCNGACGCCGATTCACGTGCCCGACGACGTGCTCGCCGACCTCCAGCGGCGCCTGGAGTTGACTCGCTGGCCGCTCGATGCGGGCAACGAGGACTGGTATTACGGCGTGAACCGCGCCTACCTGCAAGAACTTGTCGACTACTGGCGCACCGGCTACGACTGGCGCAAGTCCGAAGCCGCCATCAACGCCTACGAGCACTACCAGGTCGAGGTCGAAGGCGTGCCGGTGCACTTCATGCGCAAGGCCGGAGTCGGCCCCGATCCGACCCCCCTGATCCTCACCCATGGCTGGCCCTGGACGTTCTGGCACTGGTCCAGGGTCATCGATCCGCTGGCCGACCCCGGCGCGTACGGCGGCGATCCCACCGAAGCATTCGATGTGATCATCCCCTCGTTTCCCGGCTTCGGGTTCTCCGTACCGCTGCCGAACAACCCGGACCTGAACTTCTGGAAGGTCGCCGACCTCTGGCACACCCTCATGACTCAGACCCTCGGCTACGACAGGTACGCCGCCGCCGGCTGNGACGTCGGAGCCCTGGTTACCGGCCAGCTTGGGCACAAGTACGCCGACGAGCTGTACGCCATCCACATTGGCTCCGGCCTGAAGCTCACCCTGTTCAACGGCGACCGGGCCTGGGACCTCAGCGGCGGCCGGCCCATCCCCGACGGCCTTCCTGACGACATCCACGCCCAGATCGTCGCCGTGGAGAGGCGCTTCGCCGTCCACCTCGCCGCGCACGTGCTCGCCCCGAGCACGCTCGCCTACGGGCTGTCCGACTCCCCGGCCGGGATGCTCGCCTGGATACTCGAACGCTGGGTGAAGTGGAGCGACAACGGCGGCGACATCGAGACCGTCTTCACCAAAGACGACCTGCTCACCCATGCCATGATCTTCTGGGTGACCAACGCGATCGGTACCTCGATCCGCACCTACGCCAACAACAACCGCTACCCGTGGACCCCGTCCCACGACCGGCAGCCAGCCATCGAGGCGCCCACCGGCATCACCTTCGTCGGCTATGAAAACCCACCCGGCGTCAGTACCGACCAGCGGGTTCAGAACTTCCTCGACTCCGACCGCGCCGCCTGGTACAACCACGTCAACCTCAACGCCCACGACCACGGCGGCCACTTCATTCCCTGGGAAATCCCCGCTCAATGGGTCGACGACCTGCGGCGTACCTTCCGCGGCCGCCGCTACTGATCTTTAATTCGTGATGTCGCTGGATCATGGTGTTGTGGGTCATGATGGTCGCGGCCGATGCCGGGATCGTGGCCACCGACCCTTCGGCGCCGGCCGGCGAACCTGTAGGGCCCCACGCCAGACATCTTCCGGTCCTCATCCGCACCGCTCTGCCCGACCACGGCCGGATACCCGGGCCGGCCGGTCATCACGAGGCGAGCTGGCCCACGGTGATTCCGATGGCTTCGTAGGTGGCGGCGGCTCGCTGGTCGAGACTCATCAGAGTCGCCTGATGTTCGGCCGCGGTGAAGGCGATCAGGGCGTCGTAGGCCGGGCCGCCCAGGATAAGGAAAGGTCGGTTCGCTGGTTGGTGCGTACCGTCGGTGTCCAGGGAAGTCGGGTGATGCGATCGGTTTTGCACGGCCGGTGTAGGGTAGGCGACTGGCGCGGTGGCATCTCGCTTTAGGCGCGTGGTCCGGTACCTTTGTCCGCGCGGTTTCCCGCCCGTTTCTCATCCCG
>NZ_JPGU01000049.1:0-30665 GCF_000732115.1 Frankia sp. CeD | reverse complement strand
GACCACCGGCACGGGCCGGGCCCGGGTCACCCGGACGATCCCGAGCACTGTCACGGTCCACGTCCTGACGAGCCTCACCCTCGACGCGGTCACACCCGCTGATCTCGCGGGCTACGCCCGAGGGCATTGGACGATCGAGAACAAGGTCCACTGGGTGCGCGATGTGACGTTCCGTGAGGATGCCTCGCGGGTTCGGACCGGCCCACTGCCCCGCATCATGACCACACTCCGTAACCTGATCATCGGGCTGATTCGCCTCGCTGGCCATAACCGCATCGCCCCGACCATCCGCAGAATCCGACACGACAACGCCCTGCTCCTGGCCATCCTCACTCTCGACAACCCCGCTGACCTGCATCAATGACTTTGCGGGTCACCCTGCCAGGTCCCACTCAGCGCGGGAACGGACGCAACGATACACCGAGTTCCTTGACACGCTCATAGTTCACCACCTGTGGGGCGGGGCGGACAAGACCGAGTATCGAATCCGAACGTACCGGCAGTGGTATCCGCATCGCCTCCAAGGCCACGAGAGAACCGTACAGCGCCTTCCACGGGACGGGGAGGAATCGTGGCGAACGACCCGCCTCGCCCGCAAACTTCGCAACGATGTGCCGGAAGGACACCGGCTCTGGATGCGCGACACCAAGCGGCACCGAAATTTGACTATCCTTGACCAGGATCGCAGCCACCACAGCAGCCAGATCTTCCTCCTCCACAGTGAACTGGNAGGGGTTCCCACTCGGAGCCGGACTCACCGGAAGGCGGGACAACCGGGTGAGCGTGGCGGCCATCCCCCCCGCCCTCCTTCCGTAGACCAGGCCCGGCCGCACTACCGAGGCGCCGAAGGCGAGGGCGTCGCGTTCGATGGCGAGTTTCGCCGTCCCATATAGTTGCGCCGTCCCCTCATAAGCCGACATCGACGAGATGACGACGACCTTCGGGACGAAATTCTGCGCCGTTTCNAGAAGAGCTCGAGTCGGGTGGATGTTTGCCGCCTGAATATCCGGCCAGCGCCGGGCTCTCATGTCGTAGGCACAATGCACAAGCGCATCCAGACCATCGAGAAGGCCGGGGGCGAGAGCTCGCCTGGAGTCATNGAAGCGCCATTCTTCCGTCAGGTCGGCTGGCGGCCGTCGAACCAGTTGCACGGTCGTCCAGCCATCCTTGCGTAGCGCGTCCTGGATCACGCCGCCCACATAACCCTGGGCACCGGTGATCCCCACGGTGCGCGTACCCGTATTCGTCACAACCCTCGCACCTCTGATCCTATTCGGNGTGCATTTGCCATGATCGTAAAAGTGAATGTCGTCGCCGCCACCGAAGGGAACACCGATGCGTCAACCAGGTGAATACGCCGCCACCCCCCTACCCGGCCAAGCATGTCACTTGTATGCCGGGTTCCCGAAACCCCGGAGGAATGCGGGAAGCTCCCACCCCAGTGGTAGCTCTTACCCGGCGCCGAACAGGAAACCATCGGCACCACCGGCCACAGATCGAGGAACGGGGCGGCGGTGACGAGCCGTCGCACCACCTTCCGGAGCAGCCCATTTCCGAGGACGCCGTCACGGGTACCGCTCAGGTGAATTTCCGGGAGATCCGCTTCACCAGCAGACGGGACAGCCTGAACCCGTAGCCGCGGAGAGGCCCACGACGGGAGATAACCCAGACCGACCGTAAGCCGCCGAAGAACCTCGTCACCAAGTACGGAGCCCCAACCGGACTGCAGGACCCGCGNAAGCGCCTCGGTGATCGCGGGATTATAGGGATAAAAGTGGATCTGTGATACATCGAGACCGACGTCATCCAGCACAACAATCATATTGAACTGGTTGAGAGTCATCTCCCCGTCCGCACGCGGATCAGGTGTCCGGCGCCGCGACAGCATGGGAACCGTGAACTGCGCAGATTCGGCGAGCTCGATCCGCTCATCGAACCAACGCAACGAGTTCAGAGCAATCCTCGTGCTGCCCAGGGCGCCCGCGGCGAGAAAGATCCGATCTCCTTCTAGCTCCTGGGTCTGGCCACTCACGGTCTCCCGGGCGAACAGACGGGCCCCGGACTCGGACTCCTCAACCCGGAATACCAGGAGTCCCGGCAGGTACTTGACCCGACCTTCGCTGATCAACTGGTCGAATGTCTGTGCGGAGGAATAGATCAGCCGGTAAGGACAGCCTGTCATACAGAGACCGCAGCGGACACACTCGCCACCCCGGAGGGCCAGGCGAGCCTTTCCGACGGTGATGCCGTCGCGGCGCAGCCGCTCCCGATGCCTACCGTAGTCACCAATAACCTGGCGGGTCCGCGGTGCCAGGGTCGGCAGCGGTCGTGGCTCCCGGAACAATGGAAACAACTCGGCCAGATCGTCGATCGCGCCGGACATCGGGACATGGTCAAGGATTCGGCGGTAATGCGGCTCCAACTCCTGGAGGGTGAAGGGCCAATGGCCGAAAGTCGCCTTGCTGAAGGGCATCAACTGCGAGCCCCACACATTACTNAAACCGCCGTACGCGCTGGAGACTACGGCCCGGTTCGCACCCACCATCGCACTCACCCCGCGGAGCTGCCCCTCGTCCCGGAAGGGGAAGTCGGATCCGTAGACCCGCTTCTCCGGAAGGGCCCGGCGCGAGGTGGGCACCGGCTGACGACTGATGATCTTAACCTGGTCGGAACGCCACTCGTCCGACTCTGAGCGACCGAGCTCGTCGACGATGTTGGCAGCTTCGGCCTCGAGCCGCGTCCCGATGTCCACGACCAGGATTTCCTGGGTCGGGTCCTCGGCCAGTGCCAGAGCCGCTCCCGCGGCAGCGGGACCCGATCCCACGATTATCGTCCGGGACATGTCACTTCCTTTTCCTGGCTACCGGATCGACCACAGCGGCGTACGTTCCCGGGAGAATCACCGACCGGCGCGGTACTGGTGAAAAGTGCCCACGAGGTATCCGCTGCCGGCCGCCGCGACCCCGGCCAGCATGGTGGCCGATCGCAACGCCCCGGAGAGTTCACCCGCACGGACCGCCCGGAGTTCCCGTGCCAGGCCACCACTCAACGTCTGCGCGACGAAACGCCGCTCGGCCGCCATGCTGGCCGCGCTTCCCATGCCTCGGAATGCGGCGACCTTGCCCTTGTTCACCGTGTAACAACGCTTCCAGAAGTACCGCCAGGTCAGCCTCTCCTTCGGCACGTGATGGTGGACCACTGCCGCCGGCTGATACATCACCTTCAGATGAGGCCAGCGGTCTGCCAGCCGATGGCACATATCCATGTCGTCATGGTTGTCGGAGTGGNATCCGTTGATCTCAGCCAGGGCGGAACGACGGACCGACATGGCGGCGCCGATCAGGCGTCGGGTCGGTGCGAGAGTCTTGGGCAGGCCCTCATAACTGCATCCAAAGACCCAGTCGAACTCGCCGGGAAACCAGCGAGGGCGAGGAACGGCGAAGTCCGGAAGCGGCGCGCCGCCGACCGCGACCACGTCGCGACGGCCGAAGACCGCTACGATCTCCGCCAGCCAGGAAGGGTCAGCGCGAGCATCATCATCGAGGAAGGCCAATATCTCACCCGCAGCGATTTCGGCTGCGGTGTTGCGAGCTGATCCCAGCCGTCCCGGATAGCGGTTCTCCACGACCACTACCCGGACATCCGCGTCTCGATCAGAGAATCTCTTGGCGGCCATCTGGAAAAGCTCTTCATTGTGGTCGATGCAGAGAATTATCTCTATCGGACGGTACTTCTGTGCGAGCAGGGAGTCGATCGCTCTGTTCAGCAGTTCCCATCTTTCGAGTGTGTATGCGCATACAATCGCACTCACCGTCGGTTCCGTCGTCGAATGCAAAACGCTTACCTTCCCCCTGATATCCCGGCATTCGTCCATGGGTCTCGCTCGTCGAATCTCCGGCGCCGAGTACAGGTCGTCAGTCGCTGTTCCGTCACCTCACGACCACCCCAAGACGCTTCTGGTCACCGCTCTGTTTCGGGTGCCATGCCAATTCATCCGGGTACCCGCTCGATGGCCACCGATGACGAACCAGACGTCTGCGGCCGGTCACGCCACACGTTCAGGAGGACCGGCGCTACGACGACCGCCTCGATGAAGACGGCGGTGACCCAGCCGACGCATAGACCCGTCGTCCCAAACATGCGGCCCCCCCCGAAGGCCAACGCGATCTCAAGAACCGTTCCGCAGGCAATCACCCTGGCCGCCGCGGCCATGCGGCCCTGTACCCGACGAAGAGTCACATAGTGATCCTTGACGACCAACGATATCGTGGCAAGGATGAGAATCCGGAAGGCGGCGACGGACCTACCATCGGTGTAGGCTTCTCCGAACGGCAGCAGAATCAGACTCGTGACGGATGCCGCGAGTGCGCAGAGCGTCACGCTGATCAGGAGCCCGAGCGGGATTGTCAGGCGCATCTTGGCACGCGCCTCCTCTTCGGCGCGGCCCGTGTGCGCAAGCAGGGCCGTCGGCAGTGCATAAGGAACAACGAAGAGAAAGGAAGCGGCCAGCCGAGCGGTCGAGAATCGAGCGGTGTCCGCCGGTGTCGTCGTCAGGGCGGCGATTACAGGAAGAATCAGAGTCGGCACGGTCAGCGCGAGGCTCAGCACGTAATTGCCGGCTATCTCACCCTTGATCGCCTTCAGCTCGGCGATCCCGGTCTGCCGTTCCGCTCGTCTGGAGTTTCGATAGGGTGGTCGCCTGAAGTACTTGTAGCAAACCGGGAGGGAGACGACCGACGCAATAAGCCAGGTGGCGTAGAGGTCCATGCCGGTGCGCAGGCCCACGATGACAAAGGCAACGAGCAGACCTGCTCTGACGATTGCGGCGAGCAGATTCCGAACAAGCTGGATCGCCCCACTCGCCGCCCGGAGGATCGCGTAGTCGAGAGTGGTGGTCACCGTAAATGCGGCCACTCCCAGACTGAAGGCAGCTATACTGCCTGGACTGCTACCGATTGGCTGCAGAGTGGTCGAGAGCCAGCGGGTACAGAACGCCCACAACAGGCCGAGTAGCAGCCCGGCCACCGTGACCAGCGCCATGCAGGCGCGGACCAGAGTCAGGCGGCGGTCCTCCGGCAGGTCGGGAAGATGCACCATGAGAAGCGTCCCGAGCCCCAGCATTCCGATCGTGCCGAGGACCGTCATCGAGGACACCGCCGCCGCGCCCACCCCAACGGCGTCGATGGAGAGCGTTCTCGCCGCGACCGACCAGAACACAGCTCCAAGTAAAGACGTTCCGAGCTGGGTGCCGAGTAGGGAGCTCACGATCGTCAACAGGCGCGCGAAACCGGCACCGGAAGCCTTCTGCACGGATTCGCTCGGGACGATACCGCTCCCGGCTGGCGTCTGGCGCCTTAAGAAGATCGTCTCCTCATCAGACCGACTCACGATAAATCCTCGCCAAGGCTTCCGCGCAGCCGTCCCAGGTCGGCAGGGTGGAGATTTCGGGAGTCGGCCTCGTCTCGCTCGGTGAGTCCCCAGCGCTGGCGAGCAGGTAGATGCCCAGCGTCTTCGCCACGAGTTGTTCATCGGCCGGATCCGCAACGCTCTGCGCGAGCCCTGCCGCAGCCAGCTCTCCCAGTCCGGCAGTGGGCGCCACCACCACCGGCCTACCCAGGGCCACGGCTTCCATGACCGCGACCGGATGAGCCTCATACTCGCTAAGCAGGGCCACGACACCCGCTCTCGCGATACAGTCAGACATTNCCTGCCGGTCCTCCGGTGGGATCGAGGTGAAACTCACCCGGTCCACCACACCCAGCCGGTCAGCCAGGCGCCTCAACTCCGGCTCATCAGGGCCCCACCCCACCAGCATCAGCCGTACGTCAGGAACTAGAGTAATCAGACTCGGCAGAGCGCGGACAAGGTGCCGCTGTCCCTTGTACTTCTCCAACCGGCCGACGCAGACGACAAGCGGCTCACTCGTATCGGGTTTGACATGGCCACTCGGTGGAACGATGGACACTCCGTTCGGGACGACCGAGATCCGGTCTGCAGCGACCCCGGCTTGGCGCATGAAGATGTGGGACTCGAACTCCGCGACGCAGATGACGCGGCGGGCGTTCCTGATCAGTGGCCCGAGCAGGCCCCACTGTACTCGGCGCGCCGTGTTCCGGACCTGCGAGGAATGACCGCCGGTATGCGGTGAGACAATATACGGAATACCCCTCAGGCGAGCCGCCGCCATCGCCACCGGCGGCACGAGATTGTGAATTCCCTGACAATGAACAAGATCATAAGAACCGAATCCGACCACTTTGGCAACGGCCGGCGCCAAATAATAGTCTTTCTCTTGCGGCCACGCCGCGACCCGGTGCACCACCGTTCCCGCGACATTCTCCCTGCTGGGAAGCTTGCCGCTGCGGTCGGTCGTCAATATCTCCACGGTAATGTCACTAGTAGCGTTGAGTCGACGACTCGTCTCGTAGACATGCGTCTCGGTACCACCCATGTCCGGGAAGAATCGTGCCGCCACCTGGAGCACCCTCAGTGCCGTCCCCATTTCCCCCTCCTCAGGTCGACCCATCCTTCCGGGACCGGCTGTCCCGGGGTTCAAGCGCACGTCACCCGCGCCTAATCCTCGATCTCAGTGGAACGGACCACGTAACTACCGACCATCAGTTGAACCGTTGCGACGCGCGGGTCCCCGACATCACGAAGATCAACATAGAGCCGGACGTCATCGTCCCCAAAAAGACGACGAGNCCATACCGACCCGTCATCCCGTACTATCTGTAATATAAAAGACCGCTCATCCTGGTAGCCACGCACCACCTCGATTTCCACCTTGCCGTCGATACTGCGCGCGGCGATTGCTGTGACCGGTCGCCGCGCTACCGATCCCGACTGCCAGGAAAGCGCGATCGCCCCGCAGAACACAGCGACGACAATCGCCAAGAACAGCGCGCTGGACGGTTTCGGCATCGGGATCATGACCAGCCTTGCCGGTCTCCACGGTGCACCAGCCCGGAGAAGAAGTGCCACCACTACGGCAAGAAAAATGTCGTAGCCCACTGCGTGGGTGGCTAACCCCAAAGCGGAGAGAGCGAGAGAGACGAACATCAGGATGCACACGACTGCCAGCGCCGCGCAGGTATGCACATAGAAGCCGGTTAGCTGAGGCCGGCGTTGTAAAACCAGCCAGCGGATCCCCTGATACACGAAGGCGATTAGCGAAGTTCCCACGAGCCCCTCGAGCACNAGGATCAAGACTCTCATCGGCCGGCCCGGACAGCCGAGGTCGAGTCTTCCCAGAGGCCCGAGACGTCATAGATACGGACGGCTCCGTTGTCGTAGATCCGCCGCGATCCAGGCGTGATATCGAACTTGCCGAGTTCTGCATGGGTGAGACGCGTCCCCTTCGGGGCCTCACCATTCACCACGTAGTACGTCTCATGCGGCAACCCCTCGGCCAGCCGCTGATCGATCACATAATACCGTATCTGACCTCTCCGGAGCAGATCCCGCGCCTGGGCATGGAAGGACGGCGCGAAAAGGATCTGTCCGGTGTTCCCACCTCCAGGTACACCGATCACCAAATACTGATTTCCGGTGGCAGCCAAAAGCGCCCCTAGCTCCCGGTCCGCGGCAAAGTGGGCGCCGTCGGGAAGATTCCGGGCCGCCCACTGCGCCGCGGCGTTGGCGGAGCTATCGATGGAACGGCCGTCGGCAACGACGAGGTAGGGGCCCGGTATGCGGTTCCAATCGAGTCCAGAGCCCATCAGGGTGCCCCCCATGAAGGCTATGGTGCCGAAAAGGGCCACCACCCACCGCAGCGGCCTCCGATGGTTCTCGATATACCAGCCAATCGAGTATGCGGTGATGATCGACAACCCGATGAAGATGAAGGTCGATAGACGTACGGATATCTCCGCCGCCTTCGGGGCGATCGTGGCCACCAGGGCGANCGGATACAGGAGTTGTAGCAATCGAAGCGACCGCAGCACCGCACCCGCACGTCCGTCCGCCGCAGGTCTCCTCCGGAATGGGCCCAACGGCATGAGTGTCGCCATCCAGATAAGCAGCGAGAGCACAATGAGAACAGTTTCCCAGCGCGGGTTCCTGGTGCCACTCGAATCTGTCGAAATTTTTCTCGTCTCACCGGTCCCGCTCGCGATTCCCGTCAACTGGAAAACGGCATCGTGAAAAACTGGACCGAGATATCGGTTGAGCAGCGGACCACTGACAATCGCCCAAGACGCGACCAGGACAAGGTCCGCCACTGTGATACCCAGGAATATGGTAGCGGTGCGGCGGTCCCGTCGGGTAAANGCGGCGACCGTCACCATTCCCAATATGGCGACGAACACCCAGCTCNTGGCATGGTGCGAGAAGGTGAGAGCCAGCGCCGCGCCCACCGCCAAGACGGTTTCAGTGCGGCCCGCCGCCTCGTTCGTAACCAGCATGAGAAGCAGAACACCGAGAGCCACGGCTAGCGTCTGATACGAGTACTGCGCGTTGAAGAAGAAGAACTGCGGGCTACAGCTGTAGATACCGACAGCAATACCCGCGGCGTGGGCGGAACGANTCACCTGCTCGGCGAGAAGGAACAGGCCGGCGATCAGCAGACCCCGAGAGAGCACGATGACAAGAAAGGCGGAGAGCTGTGGTGGCAGACGGGTGATCTGTGCCACCGCGTTGGTGACCACCTCNAGTCCAGGGAAGCGCGGGCTGACCGGCAAGCCAGAGTTAGCCGTGAAGAGACGACCCGTTTCCCGGATGTCATGCAAGGTCCGGATATGGAGCATCTCGTCAAAGCGGACGAACTGGTGGATCTGGAGTATCAGATACGCCAGCAGGAGGCCCATGCCCAACAACAAACAATCCGTTATTCTCGCCCGCCGAGATGTTGCCGGATCCAAGAGCCCCAGACCGGCCGGAACGAAGATCAGGAGCAGGCCAATCCAGTAGAGCAGGAGGCCCGTGCCACTCTCACCCTGGCGCCCGAGTACGTAGCTACCAGAGACGGCCAGCAGNCCCNCCGCGGTGGCTGCCGCCACCGGTAGCGTCTCCCTACAGTNCCTCTCGGAATCAGCGCGNAAAAGTANCCCGCCACGATCGCGGTAGTGCAGATCGGTCAACAAACTCGCACTCAGCCCAGCGGATACCACTCTCCGGGTCGCCTCCGGCCCCCGGCCTCGCCCGGTGCGTGCGGTACGAAGATTCCGGGGTATGAGAGTCGTCTCCTCCTCATGGAGGCGGTAGGCCGGCATTCCGCCGACCGAGGATGAGTCGAGTTTCTCGACTGGTGAGGCCTCGTTCCTCCGACGGTCAACGAAGCGATGCACGGACGACCTCGCGATAGACCTCCTCGATACGTGGCACCACCCGACTCGCGGTGAATTCTTTCGCACGCTCCTTCGCGGCAGTGCCCATGCGCGCCCGCCTAGTACCATCCGCCAAGAGATGCTCGATCGCGTCGTGGAGAGCCACCGGGTCGGCCGGGGGAACCAGGACTCCCTCCCGACCGCCAGTGATCATATCGGCGATGCCTCCCATCGGCGTGGAGATTACTGGTGTCCCGGACGCCATAGCCTCGAGGACAACGGTCGGACAGGGATCATGCCAGGTAGATGGCAGAACAGCGAAGCTGGCGTGAGCGAAGGCACGCATGATCTCAGCATGAGCTCGCGGCTCGCTCAGAATCACCCCGGGCGGAAAATAGCTCGGTGAATCTGCCGTCCGACGGCCGACAACGAGCAGCGGCGGACGATGATCCGGAAGCCTCTCGTAAGCCCCGAGTAGTGCCCCTATCCCTTTGTCCAGGCTCAGATCACCGACGAAAANCAGGTAGCCATCGGAGACGAGCCCGTCCGGCGGTCCGCCAGGCTCCGCGCCGATGAGCTCGTCGGGGATAAAGTTCGGGACGACCTCATAGGGAATCCGCCCACTGTCCAGCCGGTTGAGCCGGGCCACGGCGTTGCTCACCGCAAGGTATCGGTCGACGGCCCTGTCGCGCCGTCGTGTGCCACCGCGGTTAGCCGCGAAGGTCAAGGGCCCCACCACCCCGGAGTAGTGGTTTCTGGTGCATCGTATGCATCGTGACAGTGCTGGGCCGGAGCACACCAGCTCCCNCATAAACATCATCCGCTTAGTGGCACAGACATGGCTGTAGTCATGCAGGGTGACGACGATCGGGACGTCGAGGTACCTGCGCAGCGGCAGCGCACTGTTCACGATCCAGTTGTGCGCATGGATAACGTCGGGCTTCACCTCACGCACGATCCNGGCGATCGCCGCTGCTACTAGCGGATCTGGCACCGGCGGCGCATAGACCCGGTCGGTCGTGTAAAGCAATGGAAGACCTGCGGTTGTCGGCCGCACTAGACGCACGTCCAAGCCATCCCGCTTCTCGGCCGCCGCCCGAGGGCCAAAAGTTATCACCGTGACGTCGTGGCGTTCAGCCAGTTGCTTTCCGAGATTGAGGACATGACGTTCCTCCCCACCGACGATCGGCGGAAAGAACTGTGCCAGCAGAATTACCTTCACGATGATCGCGGTCCGGACCCCCGAGGCGGGACTCTTGACGGTTTGGGTGAAGTCATAAGAGGCGGTCTCGGTTCATGTCGTGGTAGGACCGCCTCATGGGTAGGGGAACTATCAGGCTTCTGATACATCGAAATTTGACCATCCGCCACACCGGCGGAACCGCTCCGCACGGCCCATACTCGGGAACAATCGTCCCGGCACAGGGACATCAGGCCGTTTCTTCGAAAGCGGGTAGGGCGCTCACCGTTTCGGCACCCCGCTGGATTGGAAGCGGATCGGTCCTAGGATAGATCGCCAATTCAGCCTTCTCGCTCGACGCGGAAGACTCGACGAAAATCGTGCGCAACACCCGGAAACCATCCGAGAATGCGTTCAGGTTACTGACCCCATGCAGGCGTGGATGTTCAAAACTCGGGACCTCCGCTATGCGAAGTCCAGCCCGCACGGCCCGCATGTTGATCAACGTCTCGATCTCGAATCCGTCCCCCCACTGCTTTTGGGGTCCGGCACCGCCTGTGTCCAAGTCGAAGATGGGGACGACCCGTCGCCAAAAAGCGTTGTAACCGTAGCAGAGGTCGGTGAAGTCCGAGCCAATGAGCATGTTGACCAGGAAGTTCAGGAGACGGTTCCCGAGGCGACGGAGACGAGTGATGTCGGCGCTTCCGCCGTTCGCGACGAAACGCGAGCCCTTGGCAAAGTCAGCACCCGCTTCGAGCGCATTAACGAACGCAGGAATCTCGCTCGGGTCGGCTGAGCCGTCGGCATCGAGCATGACAATGATGTCACCACTTGCCTGGGCGAACCCACAGGCCAGAGCGTTTCCCTTGCCACGGCGATTCTGGTGTGTCACGACTATATCCGGCCGAACACGACGAGCGACTTCGACGGTTCCGTCGGTCGAGTGGCCGTCAACCAGAATTATTTCAGCATCGCCCGGTAGCCGAGCGAGAACATGTGGTAGATTTTTTGCTTCGTTGAGAGTCGGGACGATGATACTGACAGTCGGCGAAATACGGCCTCGCATAAGAGGTCCCCCCGATTTCGATATACTACTGAATTTGGAGTCTTCTCACGCTTCTCGTGCACTAGCGACAGCAAAGCCTGACGGAAATCTGCGGCAATCAGGAATGGACGGAGCAGGTCGCTAGAAGAGACTGCGAGACAGGACTCGATCAGCGTCCGCTCAGCGAAGCAAAGACTCAACTACCACCCCCGCGACGGCTTGCCACTTCTTTACGAAAAAAATTAAGCTGANTGCCTCACTTCGCCCCCGATCTCAAAGCGTGCCTCACCTCGCCAAGAAGCGCCGTCGCGTGCGGTAAGTGTACCAGGTAACCTTCTACAGGTTACCCCTATGGGCGTCGCCAACAGAGTGTGCACTGCAACACTATACGAAGACACACCGGATCACCGCTCCANCCCCCCTAGATCGCTACTCTCTGTAGGACTCAACTCCCGTTCNCCCTCCCGCCGACACCGCGGCACCAGCATTCGAGACGGCCATCGGTGTCTTCATTTTGCTGCCACGACCCTCCACCGCAAGCAAGAAGTTGATGGGGGAGACGGCCAGAGATGGGCCCACGATCTGCTTCGCAGAGCATCCTTTGATGCATCTCCGCTCGGCCAGCGAGATAGAGCCGCCGAGCCAGGTGGGTCTCAGGCCAGGCGCAACAACGCGTCGTCGATCCGGTTAGAGTCCGACACGTCTCCCCGATCGACGGTGGGTCACACAGCTCCTCGCGCGCCCGACACCAATCGTCAGATCGCCCGGCATGCTGAGCTACCGGTCGTTGACGGGTTCCGGCTGGCAGGCTGCACGAGTCCTTGCCTGGGGCAGGACGGGACAAGCCAAAGTGATCATTTTCGGCAAACATCCCGGGACCCGCGGTCCCAAATACTCCCCGAAGGCCCCGGCCAACCGTCCCGGGAGGATCCCGTTCGGGATCCTCCCGGGAGAGAACCCGGACGACACCCAAGATCGCGAATCACGTCAGAGTACTGCCACTACGTGAGGAAGGCTCAGTACGCACCCTCGCGGCGCAGGACCGCGAACACGGTGCGCCAGAGGATGTAGAAGTCGAGGGGCAGCGACCAGTTCTGCACGTACCGCAGATCCAACCGCACCGACTCGTCCCATTCGNGGTCCGACCGGCCGCTGATCTGCCACAGGCCGGTCAGCCCCGGCTTCACCATCAGCCGGCGGTGCACGTCGTCCTCGTAGCGGGCGACCTCCGACGGCAGCGGCGGACGCGGCCCCACCAGCGACATCGTGCCGNNCNNNACGTTGANCANCTGCGGCAGCTCGTCGAGCGACCACTTGCGCAGGAACTTCCCGACCTTGGTGATCCGCGGGTCGTCACGCATCTTGAACAGCAGCCCCTCGGCCCGCTCGTTGCGCGACTCCAGCTCCGCCTTGCGCGCCTCCGCGTCGACGTACATCGACCGGAACTTGTACATNGTGAAGTGCTCACCACCCCGNCCNACCCGGATCTGCTTGAANANNGCCGGNCCNCGNCTGGTCAGGCGCACCGCNAGCNCNAGNNCNAGNANCANCGGNGNGNACAGCAGGANNANCNNNNCGGCCACNCNNCGGTCGAANANNNNCTTCATNNCCCGNCGNGNNCCGGTGAGCTCCGGCTCCTCGATGTGCAGCAGCGGCAGCCCGGCCACCGGACGAATCGAGATCCGCGGCCCGGTCACGTCGGTCAGCGCCGAGGAGACCAGCACGTCGACGTCGCTGCCCTCCAGCGTCCACAGCACCCGGCGCAACGTCTCGCCGTCCATCTGCGGACTGATGGCAACCGTGGTGGCGTACGTCGCCCGGATGGCCGTGTGCAGGGTTTCCGAGGTGCCGACGATCGGCACCCCGAGCAGGTCGAACCCACTGCGTTCCGGGGAGTCGTGACTGTGCCGGCCGGGCGAGCGGTCGAGCACGACACCGACGACCGNCCAACCCGACGTCGGATCCCGCTGGGCCAGCCGGACCANNGNNGCNGCNGANTCCCCNGCCCCGACCACNAGCACCCGGTGCAGGCAGCGGCCCGCCCGGCGCATCCGGTGCAGGTAGCCGCGCGCGGTGGCGCGGCCGGCCACGGTCAGCAGCAGCGCCGTCGGGAAGGCGATCAGCACGTAGGCACGCGCGAGCTCGGCCTTGGTCGCATAGGACAGGACGGCCACCACCGCGGTGAGCTGCGCGGCGGCGTTGAGGACCCGGCGGAACTCCTCCGAGCCGCTGCCGAGGAACCGGCTCTCGTACGCCCGGCTCAGGTACATCGACAACACCCACGCGACGGGCAGCAGGATCGACATGGCGACATACGGCGTCGCGGAGACCGGCTTCAGGTCGAACTCAACCAGTCCGCCGAACCGGACCAGGTAGGCCACTCCCGCCGCGACCACGCAGGCGGCCGCGTCGGAACCCACGAGCAGCCAGCCGTACGGCCGTTCCCAGCGAACCTTCGCCCGGTAGTCGACGACACCGTCGGATGTTCCGTCCGCGCCGGGGCCCGCGCCGGGGCCCGCGCCCACCTCGTACCCGTCGTACCGGGCGGGCTCATCGGCCCCGTCCAGCGGTTTCGGGATGGCATCCGTGCCCGGCCCCGCGGCCAACCCCACCTGTGCATGGCTGAAGACAGTGTCCGTCACCTGGCAGACCCCCCACGGCCGCAACATCTTCGGACCGACGACGACGGGGGGAGCGCTGCTTGGCGCCGACCACGCGTGTCACCTGCGTATCGACGTGCCCAGGCCTGGTGCCGANCCCCCNANCCCGCCGCACCACCGGCCATCCGGACCCCCCATCCGACCGGCACCGCACATACGCGAGTAACTCTAACGTGCCGAGATAGGAGGATCCACGACGTCAACCCCGATGACTCATACGCGTAACAAAAATCGCGACTAGGCGGTCAAGGGACGCGACAGTCAGGAGACACAACAGTCAGGAGACACAACAGTCAGGAGACACCGGACAGGTACGCCCGTAGCAGCCGCTCGGCCTCGTCGATCGCGGCGAGCTCGACGTACTCGTCCCGGGCATGGGCCAGGTTGGGATCGCCCGGCCCGTAGTTGAGCGCCGGGATCCCGAGCTCGGCGAAGCGCGCCACGTCCGTCCAGCCGTACTTCGCCACCGGCACACGACCGGTGGCGGCGACGAACGCCGCCGCGTGCGGGGCGGCGAGCCCGGGCAGCGCCCCGCCGACGAGATCGGTGACCTCGACGTCGTAGCCACCCAGCACCTCGCGAACATGCGCCACCGCCTCGTCGGGGCCCCGGTCCGGAGCGAACCGGAAGTTCACCGTGACCTGGCACCGGTCGGGGATCACGTTGCCCGCCACCCCACCGTCGATCCGCACCGCGCAGAGCCCCTCACGGTAAGTGCAGCCGTCCAGCGTCACCGTCCGCGCCCGGTAGCCGGCGAGGCGGCGGAGCAGATCGCCGGCCTTGTGGATGGCGTTGTCCCCGAGCCACGACCGGGCCGAGTGCGCCCGGGTGCCGGGAAGCGTCACGACCACCCGCAGGGTGCCCTGGCAACCCGCCTCGATCTCGCCGGAGGTCGGTTCCATCAGGATGGCCAGATCCGCATCCAGCCAGTCCCGGTGCCGGGCGGCGAGCCGACGCAGCCCGTTGCGGGCCGCCTCGACCTCCTCGTGGTCATAGCAGACCCAGGTGACGTCGTGGCTCATCGCGCCGGGCGTGGCGACCGGGAGCGTGGCCGCGAGCCGCAGCGCGACCGCGACCCCTGCCTTCATGTCCGACGTCCCGCAGCCGTAGAGCCGCCCGCCCACCACACGCGAGGGCAGGTTGCCCGCCAGCGGAACGGTGTCCAGATGGCCGGCAAGCAGGATCCGGCCGGGCAGCCCCAGCTCGGTCCTGGCCACCACGGCGTCACCGTCCCGGTCAACCCGCAGCCCGTCCACCGCGGTGAGCGCCTTCTCCACCGCGCCCGCGAGGGCGGCCTCGTCCCCACTCACCGAGGGCACGTCAACCAGCGCCCGGGTCAGCTCGCCGACGGGCGCCGTGAGGTCGAGGCTCATGCCGTCACACCCTACGGTCACCGGGCCAGCGGATCGTTAACCGGCGATAAGATCATTAACCGGCGACAGGACGCCAGCCGGCAACAAGATCGTTAGCCGGCGACGCCATGCTCCCGCAGGATGTCGTTCAACGCCAGCTTGTCGTGGATCTCGCCCTCGGCGAGCGTCCGCAGCACCAGGATGCAGGGCATCGCGAACTCTCCGCCCGGGAACGACTTCACCCGGTTGGAACCGACCGCGACCGCCCGCTCCGGGATCTCCCCGCGCNGGTACTCCGCGCCGGTCGTGGCGTCGAAGACATGGGTGGAGGCGGTCAGGATCGCCCCGGCGCCGAGCTTGGCCCCGCGGCGCACCCGCGCGCCGTCCACCACCATGCAGCGACTGCCGACGAAGGCGTCGTCCTCGACGACGACGGGGACCGCGTTCGGCGGCTCCAGGACCCCGCCGAGCCCGACCCCACCGGACAGGTGCACGTTGCGGCCGACCTGGGCGCAGGATCCGACCGTGGCCCAGGTGTCGACGAGGGTGCCGGCGCCGACGTAGCCGCCGATGTTGGTGTAGCTCGGCATGAGGACGGCCCCGGGCTCGACGTGCGCGCCCCAGCGCACGATCGCGCCCGGTACCACCCGCACGCTGTCGAACCGGGTCTTGAGCGGCACCCGGTCATGGAAGTGGAAGTCGCCCGCGGACGACTCGACCATGGCGAGAACCTTGAAGGACAGCAGGATCGCCCGCTTGGCCCGCTCGTCAACGGCGACCGAGCCGTCCACGGTGACCGTGGCGACCCGGGCCACTCCCGCATCGATGGCGTCGACGGCGGCCACCACGATCTTGCGGGCGTCGGCGTCGGCGGGGGTCAGCTCCGCCCGCCGTTCCCACAGTTCGTCGACGGCGGGATCGATCGGAGAGTCGAGGGATGTGTTCGAGGCGCTCACAAGCCCGACCCTACGAGGTGACCCCGGCCGCACGAGATGGCGGGGCCGCGGATCCGGGCCGGGTGCTAACGGATGTCCGGCTCGGCACCCCCATAGCTGCCCTGAGTGACCGGCTGACCGTAGTCGGGCCGAGCGCCATGGCCGGGCCGAGCGCCATGGTCAGGCCGAGCGCCACGGCCGGGCCGAGCGCCATGGCCGGGCCGAGCGCCATGGCCGGGCTGCCCCGTGGCGGCGACCGGCGACAGCATCGTCATCCGCTCGGGAACAGTCGCCACCTGCGAGTCCGCGGCGGTCAGGGCGATCCGGACGTGATACCGGCCAGCCTCCCCGTAAAACGTCCCGGGCGCGACGAGTATCCCGACCTCGGCCAGCGCGTCCACCGTGGCCCAGGCCTCCTCACCCCGGGTTGCCCACAGGTAGAGGCCGGCCTCGCTGTGATCGATGGTGAANCCCGCGACCGCGAGCGCCGCCGCGAGGACGGCCCGCCGGTTGGCGTAGCGCGCCCGCTGATCCGCCACATGCATGTCGTCGGCGTACGCAGCCGNCATGGCGGCCTGCACGGGCGTCGGCATCATGAAGCCGGCGTGCTTGCGGACCGCGAGGAGACCCTCGACCAGGGCCGGGTCACCGGTGACGAACCCGGCCCGGTAGCCCGCGAGGTTGGACCGCTTCGACAGCGAATGCACCGCCAGCAGTCCCTCGTGGGAGCCGCCGCACACGTCGGGGTGCAGCACCGAGACGGGCCGGCTCTCCCAGCCCAGCTCGATGTAGCACTCGTCGCTGGCGACGATCACACCGCGCTCCCGCGCCCAGGTGACCACGGCGCGCATCTCGTCGACCGTGAGCACCCGCCCGGTCGGGTTCCCCGGCGAGTTCAACCAGATCAGGGTCACCCCGTCGGCCGGGCCCGCCACCGGTTCGCAGCGGGCGAGCAGCGCGCCGACCTCGTAGGTTGGATAGGCCGGGGTCGGCACCCACACCCGGTCACCGGGTTCGAGCCCGAGCTGACCGGGGAGCTGGGCCACCAGTTCCTTCGTCCCGAGCACGGGCAGCACCGCGCCCGGGTCGACGAGCACGCCGAGCCGGCNGGCCAGCCAGCCGGCCGCCGCCTCGCGCAGCTCCGGGGTACCCGCGGTCAGCGGGTACCCCGGAGCGTCAGCGGAGCCGGCCAGCGCCTGCTGCACGACGGCCGGCGTGGCGTCGACCGGAGTACCCACCGAGAGGTCGACCAACCCATAGGGATGCAGCCGGGCCTTCTCCTTGAAGGAGACCAGCTGGTCCCACGGGAAGTCGGGCAGTCGCACCCGGGACCGGGCCGGTGACCGCGGGACTCCGGAGATGTTGCCGGGTCTCCCAGGGCCGCTCAGGACTCGCCCTGAGGAGCCAGCGCGGCGACCGTCGGCGGGTCGAAGTCCAGGGCGCCGACCTTCGATGCGCCGCCAGGCGACCCGAGCTCCTCGAAGAAGTTCGCGTTGGTGTCGGTGTACCCCTTCCACTGATCGGGAACGTCGTCCTCGTAGTAGATGGCCTCCACCGGGCAGACCGGCTCACAGGCACCACAGTCGACACACTCGTCAGGCTGGATGTAGAGCATCCGTCCGCCTTCGTAGATGCAGTCGACCGGGCACTCCTCGATGCAGGCCCTGTCCTTGACATCGACGCAGGGCTCTGCGATGACGTAGGTCACCGGTTTTCCTCCTCGGGCTCACGGGCGACTGAGTCCTTAGTATCGACCTGGACAGTTCCGTGTCGACAACAAGGGCGTGCGCTGGTGGTGTATGTCGTCCGCATCACTCCGGCCGATGTTGGCGCGCGAGTTATGCTCCGCCACCGCATCCCCGGACCGGTATCCCTCAGTGATGTTCTCGGAACGTTGCGGTCATGGTCATCGGGCGTGCTCACGGTTGTCACTGCCGAGGGCACACTCGTCCAGGTTACCGAGGATGCCGTCGTAGCGGCACGCGTCATCCCACCCCGCCCACCGACACGACGTACGCGGAATGTCCCGGATGCGACGGCTCTCATGGAGATTGTCCCGAATACGACTACCCTGAATACGACTACCCCGAAGGCGACTATCGCGGGGGCGACTGTCCTGGGGACGACCGTCCCGGACACACCCGATCCGGACACGCCCGATCCGAAGGTGCCCGGCCTGAAGGCTGCTGCCCCACCAGGGGCGGCTGCCCCGGAGACGGCCGCCCCTGGCGTGAACGCTCCGAGCGAGCTCTCGTGAGCACCCGCAGCCGCGGCAGGTTCGCCGAGGTCGTGCGCCGCGAGCCGATCGACCTGGCGGTCGCCTGCCANCTGCTCGCCGCCGAGGTCGACCCGGCAGCCGACGCCCCCGATGCCACCGCCACCCTGAGCGCCCTCGACGCATTCGCCGCGCAGGCCCGTCCACTGCTCGCCGCGCGGACGACCTCGAGCCGACGGCCCCGGTTCCCCCGGGCCGAGCACGGTACGCCGGTGGCANGCCAGACCGGCGCACCGGGACAGGCACAGCCGGGACAGGCACAGCCGGAATCCGGATCCGAGGCGGCAGGGCGCCTGGAGGGGTTCGGCCCGGGAGCGGGGAATTTCGATCCGAGGATCGCCGCCGAGACGCTGCACGAGTCCCTGGGGCTCGCCGCCGGCTTCGCCGGGGCCGAGGACGACTACACCGACCTGCGCTCCTCNCNGCTCCCCGATGTGCTGCGCCGGCGGCGCGGCCTGCCGATCCTGCTCTCCGTCGTCTGGCTGGAGGTGGCCGCCCGGCTCGGGGTCCCCGCCTATCCTGTCGGGCTTCCGGGGCACGTCGTGGTCGCGGTGGGTTCCCCCCAGGACCACGTGCTCGTCGATCCGTTCGCCGCCGGTCGACTACTGACGGTGCACGACGCCGCGGAGAAGGTACGCGCGGCCGGGTTCGCCTTCACCCGTGCCCACCTCGCCCCGATGAGCGCGCAGGACGTGCTCACCCGGATCCTCGGCAACATCCGGATCCTCGGGGCCCGCTCGGACGCGCCGCACATGCGGCTGTGGGCCGTCGAGCTGTCCCTGCTGCTCCCCCACCACCCGGCGAGCCTGCGCCGGGAGCGCGGCGAGCTCCGCGTCCGGTTGGGCGACTTTCTCGGCGGGGCCACCGATCTGACCGCGTTCGCCGACACGGTGGCCGCGGTCGAGCCAGCCGCCGCGGCGGCCGCCCGCCAGGCCGCCGCCGCGGCCCGCGCCCGGCTCAACTAGCCCCGGAGACCGTCCGCCCGCCCGGGAACCGTCCGTTAGCTCTGGGAAGCGCCTGTTAGCTTCGGGAACCGTCTGTTTCCCTCCGCGCCTCTGTTCCTCCCGTATCCGCACCGACCGGGTCGAGGTAGCGCCCGTCGTAGAAGACGAGCGGTCCGACATCGTCCCGCGGCTGGGCGAACGAGACGACCTCACCGAGGACGAGGGTGTGATCCCCCCCGGGATGGGTCGTGACCGTCCGGCACTCGAAGACCGACAGCGCGCCGTCGAACAGGACCACTCCGGTCTCCGGCCCGATCGAGTGCTCCCATCCCGCGAACATGTCGCCGGGCTGGTCATACGCGCGTTTCGCAAAGCAGCGCGACGTCTCGGCCATGTCCTCGGCGAGCACCGAGACTCCCCACACCCCCGAGGCCATGAGCGGACCGTGGAAGCGGGCGTCCCGGCGGATGCTGGCGAGCACCAGCAGCGGGTCGAGGGAGACCGAGACGAACGAGTTCGCCGTCATGCCGAGATGGCGACCGTCGGCGACGGTCGTGAGAACCGTCACTCCGGTAGCGAACCTGCCGACCGCCCTGCGGAAGTCCGCCGTCCGCAGGATCGACCGGTCGGCCTGGGAGACCTGGAAGACCGGAGAGACCGGAGAGACCGGGGAGGCGGGCGCGCCGGCCCGGTTCTCTCCACGGTGCGCAGGGCTACCCACCCGGCCACGCTACCCGCTCCGCTCACCACGTGGGCGACAGTCCCCAAGGGCCGGTGACATCTCCCACATCACAAGAGCCGGTGACATCTCCCAGGGCGAGACAGGCGACCCGGTGACCGGGTGACCGGGTGACCGGGTGACCGGACCGGTGCTCAGCAACCGGGAGGAAGCGCCGTGAGCCCCCGCCGTGCCCCGGCGAGGACGGCGACCGCGATCGGGCTCAGTGCCCCGAGCAACAGGAACGCGTAGCCAGATCCGCTCGCCCGCAACAGCAGGTCCCCCTCGGGGCGGGAGCTGGCGAACAGCAGCACGACGACGGCCCAGCCGATGAGCACGGTCGTGGGTCCCAGCCGGGTGCCCGTCAGCCACCGCACCAGCAGCGCGGCACCCCCGTTGCCCACCAGCGCGACCAGTACGCCGAGCGACAGCAGCATCCCCCCCGGCCGCGGACCGGCGGGAACGAGGAAGACGCCGTAGAGACCCAGCCCGACCCCCAGAAACACCCCCAGTGTGTAGGAGGCGGTCAGAAAGGCCCTGCCGGGTTGCGGGTCCGGGGACGGTTGCAACGACGGCCGTGCCGGCTGTCGTTGCAACCGGGTTGAGGGCGGCGTCCGGCGGGGACCGGCGCTGGGACGGGGCATTCTCCGACAGTAGGACATCGTCCGCCAGGCCCGCCCGGTCAGGCCGACCAGCCCCGAGGCCCCAGCCCCGAGACCCCCGTAGCGGACCCCGGTGGCAGATCTCGGTCCTCAGGCGATCACCAACTCGGCAGGTACGACGATCACGTCCACCAACGCGCCCCGCCGCCACACCGTGAGTTCCACTGGCCGGCCGATCGTGCCCTCGGTCAGCAGCCGCTGGAGATCACCCGGAGCGACGACGGGCGTCCCGGCCACCGACAGGACGAGATCCCCGGTGAACAGCCCGGCGATCCCGGCCGGACTGCCGACGACCACCTCGGCCAGCCAGACACCGTGGCGCTGCCCGATCCGCTCGGCCACGGCGGGTGGCAACGGAACACCCGCCCCCGCGACCCCCAGGTACGCCCGGCGGACCCGGCCGTCGCGCATCAACGCGGCGAGGATCTTCCTCGTCGTGTCGTTCACCGGGACAGCCAGCCCCAGGCCGACACCGGCGACGGCGGTGTTCACTCCCACCACCCGGGCGTCGGCCGTGACCAGCGCCCCGCCGGAGTTACCCGGGTTGAGAGCCGCGTCGGTCTGGATCACCTCGTCGACCACCCGCACGGCCGAGCCCGAACGGGTCGGCAACGACCGGCCGAGGGCGCTGACGACCCCGGCGGTCACGCTGCCGGTGAGCCCCAGCGGGTTGCCGACGGCCACGACGAGCTGGCCGACCCGCAGACCCGCGGCGTCCCCGAGGACGGCAGCCGGCGGGGTCGTGCCCCGGGCCCGCAGCACGGCCAGGTCCGAGAGCGGATCGGCACCCACCAAGTCGNCCTCGCGCTCGGTGCCGTCCGCGAACTGCGCCAGCCCGACCGATGCTCCGGAGATGGCCCGATGCCCCTCGACGACGTGCGCGGAGGTCAGCAGGAACCCGTCGTCGGTGAACACCACCCCGGAGCCGGCTCCCGCGCCGCGCCGGGTACGCACCCGTAGGCTGGCCACTGACGGGGTCAGCGCCGCGGCCACCCGGGTCACGACCGCGGAGTAGGCGTCCAGCGGCTCGACCGGCAAGGAACCACCGGGCCGCGTCG
Source organism: Frankia sp. CeD (assembly GCF_000732115.1). NCBI lineage: Bacteria > Bacillati > Actinomycetota > Actinomycetes > Frankiales > Frankiaceae > Frankia > Frankia sp. CeD. The sequence goes on along the minus strand of NZ_JPGU01000049.1, from coordinate 8,570 downwards.
GGTCGGGTCCGTCTCCCCTGGCACGTCTGGTCCGCATCCGACCTCCTCGGCCGACGCCACACTTACATTGATTACAGCGTTACGAACACGGGGCCGTCCAGAACATTCCCACCGAGGTGCCTGTGCCACCGCGGCGAGCGGGCGAGCGGGCGGGCAGGCGAGCGGGCAGCAGACGATCGGCCAGCGGGCAGGCAGGCGGGCAGGCAGGCAGGCAGGCAGGCAGCAGACGATCGGGCCGGGGCGTCAGCGGGCCGGGGCACCGGAGCCGATCAGGGCTCGCACACGAGACCGGCGAACAGGTCCCGCTCCCGCCCGTCCGGACCGTCCCCCGGCCCCCGGGCGCCCTCGGCCAGCACGAAGTGCTCGACACTCCAGGCTCGCTGGCCGATGCCGTCGGCGAGCGCGAAAAAGAACCCGTCAACGCTCATCTGCGTCCGGTGCGACCGCATGGCGGCGATCTTCGCCTCGAAGAAGTGGGGAGCGGAGAGCTCGGTCGTGATGTCCGCATCGTCGACAAGCGTCACCCCCAACTCGTCCACGGACGTCAGACCCGCGAACGGGTTGCTCTCAGCGGCGGAATCGCGGAAGTACTCGAAGCCCGCGACGGCGCTCGATCGCGCCAGCGCCGTCTCGTAGCGCTTGGCGACCTGCCAGACCGAACCGGCCTGCGGGGCGAAGGACGGGTCGGCGGCGTCGGTGAAGGCCCGCCGGGTGAGTTCGTGGGCCCGAATGTGATCGGGGTGCCCGTAACCACCACGGGCGTCGTAGCTGACGAGCACCTGCGGCCGGACCTCGCGCACGATCCGCACCAGCTCCGCCGCGGCCTCGTCCAGGTCCGCCCGCCACAGGCAGCGGGGATGGTCGTTGGCGGGGGTGCCGATCATCCCACTGTCCCGCCAACGCCCGGGACCGCCAAGAAAGCGCTGGTCGGTGATGCCGAGCGCGGCGCAGGCACCGGCCAGCTCGCCGATCCGGTAGCCACCGAGCTGGTCGCCCCGATCCGCCCGCAGATGGATCAGCTCGGGCACCAGTACCTCCCCCTCCTCCCCCAACGTGCACGTCACGAGGGTGACGTGGGTGTCGGGGGAGGCGGCGTACGAGGCAAGCGCGATCCCCGTCGAGATCACCTCGTCATCGGGGTGGGCGTGCACGAACATCGCCCGCCGGGTGGGAAGTGGCGCAGTAGAGGGTGATGATGGGGTAGCTGTCGTCACATTGACGACCCTATGGGTAGCTTTGCCGCAATGTAGGGACCGCTCAGGCTCGGCGGCGGGAGCGGATCTTCTCGCGCTCGGCGGCGGTCAGCGCCACCTTGCGCAGACGCACGAAGCCCGGGGTGACCTCCACGCACTCGTCCTCGCGGCAGAACTCCAGCGCCTGCTCAAGGGTGAGTATCCGGTGCGGGGTGAGCCGGACCAGCTCGTCGCCGGTGGATGAACGCATGTTGGTGAGCTTCTTTTCCTTGGTCGGGTTGACGTCCATGTCGTCCGCCCGGGAGTTCTCACCCACGATCATGCCCTCGTAGACCTCGGTCGTCGGCCCGACGAACATCGTGCCGCGTTCCTGGAGGTTGAACAGGGCGTATGCGGTCGCCACCCCGCTGCGGTCGGCGACCATGGAGCCTGTCGCCCGGGTGCGCAGCTCCCCGAACCAGGGCTCGTACCGGTCGAAGACGTGGTGCAGCAGCCCGGTACCGCGGGTCTCGGTGAGGAACTCGGTCCGGAACCCGATCAGCCCGCGGGCCGGGACCAGGTACTCCAGCCGGATCCAGCCGGTGCCGTGGTTGACCATCTGCTCGACCCGGCCCTTGCGCAGCGCGAGCAGCTGGGTCAGCGTGCCGAGGAACTCCTCGGGCGCGTCGATGGTGAGGCGCTCCACCGGCTCGTGGATCTTACCGTCGACAGTGCGGGTGACGACCTGCGGCTTGCCGACGGTCAGCTCGAAGTCCTCGCGCCGCATCAGCTCGACAAGCACGGCGAGCTGCAGCTCCCCGCGGCCCTGCACCTCCCAGGTGTCCGGCCGCTCGGTGGGCAGGACCCGGATCGACACGTTGCCGACGAGCTCGGCGTCCAGCCGGTTCTTGACCAGCCGCGCCGTCAGCTTCTTGCCGGAACGGCCGGCGAGCGGGGAGGTGTTGATGCCGATCGTCNTGCTGATGGACGGTTCGTCAACGGTGATAACCGGCAGCGGCCGGGGATCATCGGCGTCGGCGAGGGTCTCCCCGATCGTGATGTCGGGGATGCCGGCGATGGCGATGATGTCGCCCGGCCCGGCCGACTCCGCCGGTACCCGCTCGAGCGCCTGCGTCATCAGCATCTCGCTGATCTTGACGCGCTGCTGGCTGCCGTCGGCCCGGCACAGCGTCGCCGGCTGACCACGCTTGATCGTGCCGTTGTGCACCCGGCACAGCGCGAGCCGGCCGAGGTACGGGGACGCGTCGAGGTTGGTGACCAGGGCTTGCAGCGGCGAGTCAGGATCAAACGACGGCGCCGGCACGGTCTCCAGCAGAAGGTCGAACAGCGGCTTGAGATCGGGTGAGTCCGGGCTCACCCCGTCGGCCGGGCGGGTGGTGGAGGCACGACCCGCCTTCGCGTTGCAGTAGACGATCGGGAAGTCGATCTGGTCCTCGTCGGCGTCGAGGTCGAGGAAGAGCTCGTAGGTCTCGTCAACCACCTCGGCGATCCGGGCGTCCGACNGGTCCACCTTGTTGATGACGAGCACCACCGGCAGCCGCGCCGCGAGCGCCTTGCGCAGGACGAAGCGCGTCTGGGGCAGCGGGCCCTCGCTCGCGTCCACGAGCAGCAGGACGCCGTCGACCATCGACAGGCCACGCTCGACCTCACCGCCGAAGTCGGCGTGACCGGGCGTGTCAACGATGTTGATCGTGATGTCGCCGTAACGGACCGCGGTGTTCTTCGCGAGGATCGTGATGCCCTTCTCACGCTCCAGGTCCATCGAGTCCATCACGCGGTCGGTGAGCTCGGCATGCTCGCCGAACGCGCCGGACTGGCGCAGCATGGCGTCGACGAGGGTGGTCTTGCCGTGGTCGACGTGGGCGATGATTGCCACGTTTCGAAGATCGGCACGAAGAGACACGGTGATGCGCTCCGGGGCGGACATGGGGTTCGCGACCCCGCAACAACGACGACGTCACCGCATGAAACGACGGTAACGCATGAACCGGTGACGCGAACGTTCTGGCGAGTGTCCGCCATGGTGTCGGCGCCGCGGCACGACGATCTGCCCGTCACGCGTACACCGGCAACGGTCGCACCGCCACTCATGGTACGGGTGCACCCATGGCACGGATGCACCCATGGCACGGATGCCTCGGCCACAACGAGCTTCACCGGTCCGGGGCTTCACCGGTCCGCGACCTCCCGTCGCCGACCTTCAGAAGAGTCGACGTTCAGAAGAGCGATCCGGGAGTCGACAGCACGCGGCGCAGCTCCGCCACCAGGGGACCGTCGGCCGGCATCCACCGGACATCGTCCAGTTCGGCCACGCCGAGCCAGCGCAGCTCGTCATGTTCGACGAGCCGGGGCTGCTGGCGCGTCNCCCGGCCGAGCCACACCCGCAGCACCCATCCGGGGCTGGACAGCCCGACCTCACCGAGCGGCGGACCGACCTCGATCTCGACGTCGAGCTCCTCCCGGCACTCCCGGACGAGCGCGTCGAGCTCGTGCTCGCCGGGCTCGACCTTGCCGCCCGGAAACTCCCACATCCCGGCGTAGGGATGCGGTTCCCGGCGCCGGGCGGCCAGCACCCGGCGATCATCGTCGAGCAGCGCGACGGCGACGACCAGACGTCCCTTCACCACCGGGGAGTCGGTGCCGTCCCGGTCCTCGGGTGTTCCACGCCGTCGTCCATGGGTAGAAGGGAGGGCATCCAAGCCCTCCACATCCGCGTTCATGGTGCCGGACTCTCCCAGAGTCCGGCCAGCCGTGGATCCGTTCCCGGCGGATCGTGTCTGATGACCCTTTCGGGTGGCTCCACCAAGACGGCTCGCCGAGCGGCGGGACGCGGACCGCAAGCCAGAGAATCCAAGCCAGAGAATCAGAGAATCACCAGCCGGAGGGAATCGGTATGCCGAGCAGACTGGACACCACCGAAGTCGCCGGGGCGCTGGNGGCACTACCCGGCTGGATCGGCGACGCCGACCGGATCCAGTTGGAGATCATGCTGGACGGGGACGAGGCCGACGCGATCGTGGCCGAGGTCATGCAGGCAGCGGACGTGATGAACCATCATCCGGTCGTCGAGCGGGGCCCGGGAACAACGACCTTCACGGTCTGGACCCACTCGGTCGGCGGCGTCACCGAACTGGACGTGGCCCTGGCCCGCAGGATCTCACAGATCCTGCGCTCTGCCGGCGTCTCGTACTGAGCGCTCGTACCGAACAGATGTCTCGTACCGAACAGATGTCTCGTACCGAACAGACGTCTCGTACCGAACAGACGTCTCGTACCGAACAGATGTGGAGATCACCAGAGACTGGGCAGCACCCGGAAGACACCATCCGGATCAGGCGGGAACGGTACGACGATCGTCACCGCTGCGGTGTCGATCGTCCCGTAGAGATGCGGGAAGAGCTCCCCTGGCGCGGGCGTGCCCCCAGCGGGCGCCTGGCCGGCGGGCGTCACGGGCGCCGGCGGCTCCCAGCGCAGCTCCGCGCTCAGCCGCTCCGGGTTGACGACGACCAGCAGCAGGTCCGCACGCCCGGCGTAGTACCGGTTCGCGGTTGCCACGGCCTGCTCCGGGGCGGAGAAATGGATGAACCCCTCGGATGCCAGGCTCGCCGGGCGGTACCCGTCAGCCCCGGCCGCCCACTCGGACCGGCCCACCAGATGGCAGATCACGCCATCCTCCTCTCCTCGCCACTCATCGGTCGTTGACTGCCGAGCCACGGTCGCGGTGCCCGTGTCGGCCCGGGAACGCTCCCGGCGGGCCGGACGAAACCCACCTCCGCCCGAAGACCAGTCTGAAGGGCGTGCCCGCGATGCTTCAGCCCCGTCACCCGCAGGCCGCCGGGGAAAGCCGCCTACGCGGAGTCGACGCGGCGCGGGGCCTCGCCCTGATCGGCATGGTCGCGACGCACATCTATCCCGCGGTCGGGGATGACGGGGCGGTGACCCCCGCGCATCTGCTCGCCGCCGGCCGGGCCTCGGCGGCCTTCGCGGTACTCGCCGGGGTGGCGCTGGCGCTGTCGACCGGCCGGCTGCCGGCGCCACAGGCGCGCGCGTCGACCGTGGCACGAGCGGTCTGCATCGGGACGATCGGCCTCGCCCTCGGCTACACCCACTCCGGCATCGCGGTGATCCTCTGTTACTACGCGCTGATGTTCATCCTGGCCGTGCCGCTGCTGCGGGCTCCGGTCGCAGCGCTGGTCGTCGTCACGGTGCTGGCGTTCGCGGTCGTCCCGGCCGCGGGCCTCCTCAGCCGGGACCATCTGCCGCCCCCGACCCTTGCCGACCCGACCTTCGGCCGGGCGTTCACCCACCCGGTGAACCTGACTCTGGAGATGGGCTTCACCGGCTTCTATCCGGCGCTTGCCTGGCTCGGGTATCTCTGCGTGGGACTCGCGGTCGGCCGGCTGGATCTACGGTCCACGCGGGTCGCCGCCGCCCTGCTCGCGGGGGGTGGCACGATCGCCGCGGCGGCGTCGCTGGTCTCCTGGGCCCTGCTCCGGCACGCCGCGGGCATGGCCGCACTCGAATCCGTCGATCCCGTCGAGGTCGCGGGAGTCGGGCCGCTGCCGGTGCGGTCCATCCTCGACGCCGGGCTGTACGGCAGCACCCCGACGAACACCTGGTGGTGGCTGGCCGTCGACACCCCGCACTCGTCCACGCCCGTCGATCTGCTGCACACCGGCGCGGCCGCGGTCGCCCTGCTCGGGTTCGTCCTGCTCCTGAGCCGGCTGCTGCCGCCCCTGATGCTGATCCCGCTCGTCGCCGTCGGATCGATGACGCTGACCCTCTACTGCACCCACGTGATCGTGATGTCCGCCTCCTTCCTCCCCGCGGATCCGACGCCGTCCTTTCTGCTCCAGGCGGCCGTAGCCCTGACCGTCGCCACCGCCTGGCGGGCGAGCGGGGCGCGAGGACCGGCCGAGGCGATCGTCGCCGCGGCCACCCGGGGCACCCGGCAGCTCGTTTAGCGCGGTGACCACGGCCGCCGGAGATCTTCAGGCCGCGGCCACAGCCTCGCTGTAGAGGCGGACGTTGATCCCAAAGCTACTTCCGGACTCGTATTCCTTCGCGGTCCGGCCATAGCGGTCGGGAGGCTGCGCCGGGCGAGAATCAATCTCATGAGTGCGGATGTCACGATCCCCTCGTACGGGGTACGCAACCGGGTTGAGCGCACCGGTCCGGCGGTCCGGGCCGCGCTCAGGCCTGACCATCGTGCCGAGTTCGAAGCCGAGTTCCACGCGGCGGCTGTCGAGGCCGACGACGCCCTTGACCTGGCGCCGCTGCACCGGGTCATTGACCGCTGGTGGCCTCAGGCCGTGCTTTGCGCCAACCCGGAGATCCAGGCGGGCATCGACGAGGACCGACGCCGCATTGCCGCCGGCGATCCGACCGTGATCGCCGAAATCTGGTACCCACCCGGCCATCCGCACCCGTCACGCACGGTCTGATGACTGCCTAAAACGTGACGATCAGTGGATAGCAACCTTCGGTGACGGTTGGAGACTCATCGTCTATACCATTGAAGATAGATAGATCATTATCACCGTGCTTCGCGTGATCTGGTTGAACGGCCGCGGTCTCAACAGGCATGTCGCCACGCGGTAGGTGCTTCTCATCACACGGGAACGGCCCCTGATCAGACGTTGAAGCGGAAGGTCGATCCCGGTGCCGGTGACCTCGGCGGATAGCCCGGAAGTCCTTTGGTACCAGGGGTTTCGCCTTCCGTCGCTTCTCATCGTCGATGGCAGCTTTTCAAGATCGCGTGGAACGCTCGTGTACCAGGGGGCACCGGGGACACGCGGTCGTCCGTGACGCTCGACGTGTGGGAGTTGTCCTGTGAGTCCGCGCTTCCTGCTCGATCGTCACGTGATGTTCGTCGGTTCACTCGGTGCTCTGCGACGTTCCGACGCGCCGAATGNGGTGGTGGCCGACGCGCCATGGGGTGCCGACCGGAGGGAGGCGGGGCCCCGTGCTGCGCGGCGAGCCACCTGGGGCCCTGTTCGGCGTGGCGTGTGCGGCGCGGGGCTCCTGCGGGCCCGGAGGGCCCGCCTTGAACAAGTAAGGAAAGTTGGCACATGGGTCAGTGGATATCGATCGCGTAGTCAAGGACTGCCCGGTCGGCGGGAATGGTGATGTCGACAGCAGCTTCCACCGGTTGATCCCGGTCGGGGCCTGCGAGCATCCGCCGGGTGACCGTGAGCACGGGGACGCCGGGTGGGATGCGCAGAGTCCGGGCCTCATCGGGATTCGGCATGCGCGCTCCGACGGACTCTTCCACTCTCGTGACCGCGACTCCGAGCGAAGCAAGCTGGGCGATGTTCCCGCNGGGCCACGGTTCGTTCTCGGGGTCCGCGACGGGGGTGCCCCCTACCAGGGACAGCGGGTAGTACGAGTGGCTCATCTGCTCCGGGAAGCCTTCGGAGTAGAAGACGAACCGCCGTTCGAGCACCGGCGTGTCCGGGGGGACTTCAAGGAGGTCGGCCACGGTGGACGGTGCGCCTACCTCTCGGAAGTCCTTGTCAAGTCGATAGCCAGACCAGGGGGTCTGACGGTCAAGCGTGAAGGCGGTCTCCTGCTGGCCCTGCGCTGCGGCGCTGGCCGCACGCTGGTATCGATCACCCGCGATCCGGCGGACTGGTCGGCGGTCCCGCACGTAGGCACCGTGCCCACGGCGAGTGATGATCAGACCTTCACCTCGGAGCACGTTGTAGGCCAGACGGGCGGTAGACCGCGAGACCTGGAACTCTTCGATCAGCTCCGTCTCGGACGGCAGCTTGGCCCCGGGCTGCACATCTCCACTGAAGATGCGGCTGCGTAGAGCGTCCGCTACCTGCTGGTATGCGGAACGATCACTGGTCTCGTCGATCATGTAACCACGATACCTGCACCTGACCTCTCAACATCTCATGTGGTTATTGCAATAACCCAACAAGGTCTGGTACTCTGTAACCACGCCACGACGGGAGGCAACCCGTCGGGCGTCCGGGCCTTCCGGGCATGAGGAAGGCCCGGGTGGGAGGCAACCCACCACGGGCCGGCGCACCTTCAGAGTGCTCTTCAAGAGTACCGCGTCGGCCGTCCTGACTACCAACGCGGGAGGGCTCTGTGAAGCTTCGCGGAAGGCTTGGGCGCGAGACGACGTACGTCGTGGCGGATGGCGCGCGTGAGAAGTTGCAGCGGGCGGCTGGTTCCCGCAAGCCGGTGCCCATGGAGCGGGCGGCTGGTTCCCGCAAGCCGGTGCCCATGGAGCGGACGGCGGACGGCGGCTGGTTCTCTCCGGACGACCCGTACATCACGTACTACATCGAACCTGTCCCCAACTATGGGACGTGGACTGATCGGCGAGGCCGGTAACCTCCTCCCCTCGATACGCCCCGGGAC